>JAGOBZ010000052.1 GCA_017999015.1 Kiritimatiellia bacterium | reverse complement strand
TCTTTAACATATTTCTCGCGGTAGATCTCAAAGCGGCTCTCCGCCTCGCGCCGGCTGAGCACATTGTACGTCTCGAACACCCGGAAGGTGGCGTCGCACGCCATCGCGTCCAGCGCTTCAGGAGTGGTCCGCGTGTTCGGCAGGCCGCGCCGCGCCGCCTCGTCGTGCCACTCTTGCGAATAGTTGTCGCCATTGAAGATCACGCGGCCGTGTTCTTTCAGCACCTTCTGCAACAACTTCTGCACCGCCTCGTTGAACTTCGCCGGCTGCTTGGGCGCCTTCTCCAGTTCGGCGGCCATGTAGTCCAGCGATTCCGCGACAATCGTGTTCAGCACCACCTGCGGACCGGCGATCGACTGGCTGGAGCCGACCGCGCGGAACTCAAAGCGGTTCCCGGTGAAGGCAAACGGGCTGGTCCGGTTGCGGTCGGTGGCGTCTTTAGGCAGCGGCGGCAGCGTGTCGACCCCGACCGCCAGCGTGCCGGCCTTTTTGGACCGCCGCGAGCCGCCCGCCACGAGCTGCTCGAAAACCTCAGCGAGCTGCTCGCCGACAAACACCGAGATGATGGCCGGCGGCGCCTCGTTCGCGCCGAGCCGATGATCGTTTCCGGCGTGCGCCACAGCGCCGCGCAGCATCACCGCGTGCAGATCCACCGCACGGATCACGGCCGCGCAAAACACAAGAAACTGCATGTTGTCCTGAGGCGTCTCGCCGGGATTCAGGAGATTGCCGACCTTGGGTCCGCCGAGCGACCAGTTCAAATGCTTGCCGGAGCCATTGATTCCCGCAAACGGCTTTTCATGCAGCAGGCAGGCCAACCCGTATTTGGGCGCGACCGACTGCAATACCTGCATGACGAGATACTGGTGATCGGTCGCCAGATTGGCGGTTTCAAATACCGGCGCGATTTCGTACTGCGCGGGCGCGACCTCGTTATGACGGGTCTTGACCGGGACACCCAACTTATACAGCTCCGCGTCGACTTCCGTCATGAAGGCCAGGACACGCGCCGGAATGGTGCCGAAATACTGGTCCTCCAATTCCTGGCCCTTGGGCGGACGCGTACCGAACAGCGTGCGCCCTGCGCTCAGCAGATCCGGACGCGCGTAATAGAGGCTGCGGTCAATCAGGAAATATTCCTGTTCCGGACCCGCAGACGCGGCAATCATGCCGGGATCCTTGTGCCCCAAGAGCCGCAACACGCGCTGCGCCTGGCGGTTGACCGCCTGCATTGAACGCAGCAAAGGCACTTTCTTGTCCAAGGCTTCGCCTGTCCAGGAACAGAAAGCCGTGGGGATGCACAAGGTCGTCCCGTTTCGTCCCTCCATCAAGTAAGCCGGACTCGTCACATCCCATGCGGTATAGCCACGCGCTTCAAACGTGGCGCGTATCCCGCCGTTCGGGAAACTGGACGCATCGGGCTCGCCCTGAATCAACTGCTTGCCCGAGAAATCGATGGTCAGATGCCCCTTGCCGTCAGGGCTGTAGAAGCTGTCATGCTTCTCCGCCGTGAGCCCGGTCAAGGGATAGAAGACGTGCGCATAGTGCGTGGCGCCGCGTTCAATCGCCCAGCGGCTCATCGCTGCCGCCACCACATCCGCAGCACGCGTGTCAAGCGGGACGCCCTCTTCGATGGTTTTGCGCAACGACGCATAAATGTCCTTCGGCAAACGCGCCTTCATCTGGTCGTCACCAAACACATTGACGCCAAAGTAGGACGGCACCTCTTTGCAGCCCAGTTTCGGCTCGTCACCCGCGCGGTACTGAATGGCTGACTCAATTGCTTTCTGTCGTGTGATGCTCATAGCGTTCTCCGATTAACCACAGTTGGTATTCACGTCACGCAAAGTAATAAGCACCCTTTGTGCCAACACACTTTTCACGCATCCTCAAACAGGTTTTCTCGTGATATGTCTTTGTTTCTGCGGCTTGCAAACAAAAACGCCGGACGGTTTTGTCCGGCGTGAAACGTGAACTTACAATTTTGCTACGGGGTATCCCAAAGCGGGGCGGGCCCGCAACCCAATTCAATCTCACACAAAGGACACAAAGGTTTTATCATGACAAACCAATCTCCTTAGTGGCCCTCGTGCCTTCGTGTGAGAAACAACTTGTTTTATGTGTTTGTTGGTTTGTAAGGCTCAAAATGTGACAGCGACGTTGATGCCGCCCCACAGGAGGTCCTCGTCCCAGTAGGTCTCGGCATCACGTGCCTCGCTGTCGAGCAGAGACACCCACGCCAGGCGCGCCCCCACCGACAGGGACTCCGTGACCGCGTAGGACGCGTAAACGGCCGCATTGGCATCCATCAAGCCGGCGTCATCAGCTCCCACATAGGCCATATAATCGGCATCGCCAGCACCCAACGACACTTCCGCGCCGAGCGTCAGGCGTTCTGCCACGGCCCACTCTTTGCTCAGTCCCGCATTGGCGTAAAACCCTTCGAGCAGATCATAGTCATACGTCAAGCTCACGAAGGGGGTCACGAACTCCGAGTTATAGGACGCCGAGAGATACACCTCCTTGGTGCTGCCCAGATTGACAACAGGGAAGGTATACCAGATGTGCCCCGCCTCTAATGAGACCGGCCCCACGTCGATCGCGTACGACAACGTGTAGTCGATCTCATTCAAGCCGCCCCCGCGCACGTTTCCGTTGCGGTCGGTCAGATCCATGTTGCTCCACAAGGCCGCCCCCAGGGAACCGTATTCACCCAATGACAGAGACGCCGAAGCTCCGGGCTGAAAGACCGGCTCGTCATTGATCACCATACCGCGCCAGACATAGGCCGAATAAAGGTCTGCGGTCATCTCAAACGAAAGCGGACTGGCATCCTGCGCTTCGTCCGCCCGTGACACGCCCGTCCAACACATTAACACCACTGCCCACCTGATGAGTCGTTTCATTTCACTCGTCCTTGTTGTTGCCCGCCGAAACAAACAGCGGATATGCGTCTCTTCGCAGAGAGAGTGCCAACCGCACCGTTCGCTTGACATTCACACGAATTTTTAAAATTACCCTTTAAAAACAGGTCATATCAATCATTCAACATTGTCAGTCTGCGAAGCGAAAATACAAATTGGCAAGACAGTTCTGACATTCTTGTGACGTTAAGACGTGTTTTTACAGAAGAATATTTTTCAATCATCTAAAAACAACCCTCACACGAAGTGATTGTTGAGATATTTGCCTGTACGGCGCAGTTGGCATTGCCGGTGCTAAGAGACAGACAACGCCTGACAGGTACAGGCATGACAAACAAAAGAGGATGACGATGCAAACTCCAAAGAGAATACCGATACTCCCCCTGCTCGCGCTGGCGGGCGTGGGAATCGCGGCGACGGGCTGGGCACAGGATGCTGTACCCGGCGCTTCTGAAAGTTGGAAGGCGGCGATGAGCAACATGCGGGTCGCGACGGACACCGTGTGGGTCATCGTCGCGGGCATGCTGGTGTTCTGGATGAACGCGGGCTTCGCCTTGGTGGAGAGCGGTCTCTGCCGTGCCAAGAACTGCGTCAACATCCTGGCGAAAAACTTCGTCGTGTTCGCGCTCGCCACGTTCTCGTTCTGGGCGGTGGGCTGGGGCCTCATGTTCGGAGACGGCACGCCATGGATCGGCCTGAAAGGGCTGTTCTTCCTGAGCGGGGCGGACAACTCTCCGGCGTTGGGAGCTGCGTACGCGGCGATGAATCCGTTTTCATCCGCCACCTACGAAGGCGTCTACTCGGCGATCAACTGGACACCGGTTCCGTTGGCTGCCAAGTTCTTCTTCCAGCTCGTCTTCGCCGGCACAGCCGCGACGATTGTCTCGGGCGCGGTGGCGGAACGCGTGAAATTCATGTCGTTCATCGTCTTCAGTGTCCTGCTCGTCGCGCTGATGTACCCGGTCAGCGGCCACTGGATCTGGGGCGGCGGCGTCTTGGCCGCGGCGCAAGCGGGTGAAGGCCTGAACGCTTTCTTCCACAGCTTCCGCGATTTTGCGGGCTCGACGGTAGTCCACTCCGTGGGCGGATGGGCAGCGTTGACCGGTGCGTTGATCCTCGGGCCGCGTATCGAAAAGTTCCGTCGCAACGGGACCATCCGGCCGGTCATGGGCCACAACATGAGCAGCGTGGCGCTGGGCGTTCTGATCCTGTGGCTCGGCTGGTTCGGGTTCAACCCCGGCTCCACCATGTCAGCAGGTGACGGCTCCGCGATCTCGCACGTGCTGGTCGCCACCAATCTGGGCGCGGTCATGGCGACACTGAGCGCCACCGTTACCGCTTGGCTGCTGCTTAAAAAGCCCGATCTCAGCATGATTCTCAACGGCTGTCTGGCCGGGCTGGTGGCGGTCACCGCGCCGTGCGGGTTCGTGTCCTTCGCCTCCGCCGCCGTGATCGGCGCCGTGGCCGGCGTGCTCGTGGTGCTGAGCGTGCTGTTCTTCGACCGCATGCGTATCGATGATCCCGTCGGCGCGCTGTCCGTGCATCTGGTGAACGGCGTGTGGGGGACGTTGGCGCTCGGCCTCTTTTACGACGACGCGATCGCCACCAACGTGGCTGGGCTCGCCACCGGCCTCGGACGCGCCGCGCAATTCGCGCAGCAGGTCAAGGGCGTCGTGCTCGTAGGCCTCTTCACCGTGATCGTTTCCGCCTTGATCTGGCTGGCGATCAAAGCGCTGATGGGGTTGCGCGTGACCCGCGAGGAGGAGTTGGGCGGACTGGACATCGGCGAGCACGGCAACGAGGCCTACCCGGACTTCCAGGGTTTTCTCACCAAGTAACCTGTCAAGGAGAACGATTATGAAACTGATCATTGCAGTCATACAACCCGACAAACTCTCGGATGTCAAAGAGGCGCTGACAGACGCCGGCGTCACCAAGATGACCGCCGCCAACGTCATCGGCTGCGGCCAGCAGATGGGCTACACGGAAAAGTACCGCGGCATCCGAAAGGAGATCAACCTGCTTAAAAAGGTTGAACTGCGGATCGCGGTCAACGAAGATTATGTCAAGCCGACGGTGGAGGCGATCATCCAAGGCGCGCGCACCGGACAGATCGGCGACGGCAAGATCTTCATCCTCGACCTGCCGGAATGCATCCGCATCCGCACCGGCGAACGGGGAACCGAAGCGATCGGCTAGGATTAAACAAGAAGGGCAATCTGCCCCGAAGGAAAAGTAAAAAACGGGTGCGGTTCGGCATCAAAAAGCCGAGTCGCACCCGTTTCTTTCTACCAGGAAAGGCAGTCAGTCAGGGGTGCGGGCCCATTTTGGAGTGCGGCGGCTTGCCGCCGCTTTGGAAAGCGGGAGCAAGCTCCCGCACTCCACAATGCCTTGAGAGTTGAAAGTTGAGCGCCCCCCCCTCGACCATACGCGGCACGGCCGCGCAGCCGGCATGCCTACTTCTTGCGGAGCCCCGCCTGCGTGAAATCCCACGCCTTGAAGCCGAGCGCGAACGCGGGCGAGCCTGGCTTGAGACGGAAGTCGCACGCATCGGCGTTCTCAAAGAGCGGATCGGCGTACCGGCCGCCGACCTCCTTGCCGCATGTCTGCCACGCGTCCCACGCGAGGCTGTCGAGTTCCGGCTTGCCCGAGTAATCGTACCAAAGGTTGCCGGCCCAGATCCCGCCCACGCCGCGCGGCCCGCGCCCGACGAGCGGTCCCTCGCGCACCACGACAACGTTGTTCACAAAGTGCAACGTGCAGGGGACGTCCTGCACCACCTGGCGCGCCATACGTACCGCGCCGAGCTTCTTGTTCCATGCGAAGACGTTATTGCGGATGATACAGCCCGCGCCGTAGTGCTGGTGGAAACCGCCGTCCGTCGTGTTCCAGCACAGGTTGCGTTCCATCACGATGCCCTCGGACCCCTCGTCCGTATACAGCGCCCACCCGCCGTAAGAATAGGCCCACACGTCATGGATCACGTTGTCGTGCACCGTCGTGCCGTAGCTCGTGCCGAGCGTGTAGACGCCGCCCATGTCACTCATGATGCCCTTGCCGAGGTCATATATCTTGTTGAACGCGACCTCGTTGCGCTGCGCGACACTGCCTTGAAAGCCCCACGTCCACCCCACGGAGACGCCCGTGTAGTAGAAGTCGTAAATCTCGCAGTGCGTCACCTTCGAGTCAGACACATGCGTCAGCGCCACACCCGTGCCCTCGGGGTTGAACAGGCCGCCCTTGCGGATCACGCAGTTGTCGATCACGTTGAACGCGGTCGAACGCGGCGCGAGCGTCTTGATCACCCGGCGTTTGAGGGTCTCGCCCTTTGCGACGTGACCGTTCGAAGCGCCCATCCAGATGCCGCCAGCGCCCAGATCCTCGATCGTGCAGTTGGCGATCCGGTTCGACACGCACCCGTCGTTGAAACGGAATGCGTAGTTACCCGTGTGCGCGATGACGCAGGCGTCCCACGTGACGCGGTGCGCGCCCTCGGCGGTCACGAGACCGTCCGACCCGCTGGCCGCCTGGTGCTG
Source organism: Kiritimatiellia bacterium (assembly GCA_017999015.1). GTDB lineage: Bacteria > Verrucomicrobiota > Kiritimatiellia > RFP12 > UBA1067 > DUPH01. Next base: position 5,719 of record JAGOBZ010000052.1, on the reverse strand, counting down.
CCAGCTTTCCGTCGGCCCGTTCACGGCGTATCCCGCTGCCGGCGTAGCGTCGCTGTAGGCGAACGTGAGGTTGCGGAACGCGATGTCGTGCACGAATTCGCCTTTGTCCGGATTGCCTTTAATCGCGATCAACTGGCTCAGCTTGGCGCTCGGCGCGATCACGACAGCCGTCTCGATGGCCTCGCCCGCCATCGGCCGATAGCGCACACGACCCGCCTTCGCGTCATAAAACCACTCGCCCGGCGCGTCGAACGCGCTCCGCACGTTCTCGAAAGAAACGAGAGTCTCACGCGCGTTCCAGATCGACCACCCGCTCCACCCCCGCGGGGTCCAAGTCTCGACCGTCATCGTAGCGGGATCGAACGCACGCAGAATGCGGCGCGCCGTACTCCACTTGTGCACCACGCACATCTGCGCGTACGGAAACTCGTCGGCAGGGATCTTCCCGAGCGCCGCGGCGAGCGCGTTCGTCAACGTGGCGCGCTCGACGTACGAGGCCTTGCCGGCCGCGTTGGTGACCGCAGTGATATTCGGTTTCACGAGATTGAAATAACTCGCCGTTCCCTGACCGCCGTTCGGCAGACGGGCACGCTCCGCGCGACGCCCGTTGACCCACAACTGCTCGAAATAGGCGGGCTTCCCGCCGGGTGCCGTCGGGATCGGCGCGGACCACGTGCCGTCCGCCTCGGCGGTCCATCCCGTGACCACGCCGCCGCCGGAAATCGTCGCGCCCTCACCCTCGCCCGCCCAGGTGACCGGCGCCTGCGGCGTGCCGGAATCGGCCGGCGTCAACGTGAGCGTCTCCGTGAGCGCATAGATGCCGGGCTTCACGACCACCGTCCACGCCTCTTGATTCCCCTGCGCCTTCGCCGCGCGGATGTGTTCCAGCGCGGCTTTCGGCGTCAGGCCGTCCGGAGCGACCACCACCTGGCCCGCGTGAACAACGGCCGACACAGCCAATAACCCGAAGATAACGCCCGCAAAACAAGTCCTGCTCCCCATTTTCACCTCCCGTACACGTTGTAATGCCATGCTTAGTAACAAAAATGGCGGCTCCCGTCTAGCTTATTGCCAAACCCTCACAGGCAAGCTCAAAGATTAAATCCTATGCACCGGCTTGACAGATTGATAACGATGCCGTACGTTATTACGTACGAAAGGAAATGGCTTATGACAACACTCACGGCCACAGAGGCTCGAAAGTCCTTGTATGGACTTTTGGATGACGTGGCGGCCTCTCACATGAGCGTCCAGATAACGGGAAAAAGGAACTCCGCTGTCCTTGTATCCATGGACGACTGGCAGGCCATCCAGGAGACTTTGTTCCTCACGTCGATTCCCGGAATGAGGGAGTCCATTCAGTCGGGGATGAGGACTCCAGTCGGCAAATGCGACAAGGAGCTGAAATGGTGAACTGGACGCTTGTCTTCACCAAGCAGGCCCAGAAAGATGCAAAGAAGCTCCGGGCTTCGGGTTTGAAACCACAGGCAGAACGTCTTCTCGCGATACTTGAGAAAGATCCGTTTCAGAAACCGCCTCCCTATGAGAAACTCGTCGGCGATCTGTCCGGCGCGTATTCCAGACGCATCAATATCCAACATCGGCTTGTGTATCAGGTGCTGGCTGACGTTAAGACCGTCAAGGTCATCCGGCTCTGGACACACTATGAATGATGACGGATAGAGACGAACTTGAAATTTGAGGTCGAAAAAATTTTGGCGCATTGGGGTGTCAGCACGACAGAGGCGATTACCATGTTTTTTCTGTCAGATTAGACTGCGCAAAGAATTCCCCTTTCCCGTAGAAATGCCCAATGACACCACAAGGCGCACATTTGATGCGACCGACAGCGGAAAAGAATTGCACGCATACGAAAATGTGGATGAGATGTTCAAGGCAATCGACAAATTCTGAAACTCAAAACCACAACCCGGTTTGAGAAAGATGAGGCTCTTGCCCCCCCCGGACGCTGCGCCTGACGGCTTGCGTCCTGGGCGTTTTGCAAGAGCCTCTTTTGTGTGATTCAGTTTAGTAGAGACTCCTCAATACGTTCAATGCTCAACGTCCGACTCTCATTTTACCTCAAGTTATGGACATTGGGACGCACCTTGTTTGCGACGCCAGCAACCCAACAGAAAGGCTTAAAAAAGCCGAACGGCAACGTATCGCGTCTTTAGACACCATTGTCTATGTGAGTGCTGTAAGTGCCTGGGAGATTGAAATCAAGCGCGGTCTTGGGAGGATTCACTTGCCAGACGACTGGTCCACGCATGTCGAGCAGCAAGGGTTTCTTTGGCTGCCCATTTCGTGGAAACATACGCGACAGCTCTCCTCATTGCCCGACATCCATCGCGATCCTTTCGACAGGATGCTGGTGGCCCAGGCGAAAGCAGATCAGATCACACTTAATCGATTATCTCCGGAACTGGCGCGCGGCCGTGACGAAGGCCGCGAAAAGCGGATGCGGCGCAACGGGGCCTGACTTGAATTCAGGATGGTATTGGCAGGCGACAAACCACGGATGGCCGCGCAGCTCGACCACTTCAACCAGATGGCCGTCCGGCGAAGCCCCGGACACCACCAGCCCTCCCGCCTCCAGCCTTTCCCGATAAGCGGGATTGAATTCGTAGCGGTGACGGTGGCGCTCTCGGATCTCCGCGCAGCCGTATGCCGCGCGCGCCTGCGTGTCCGGTTTCAGACAGCAGGGATACGCGCCGAGCCGCATCGTGCCGCCCATGTCGGTCACGTCGCGCTGCTCGTCCAGCAGCGAGATCACGGGGTTCGGCGTGCCGGGTGCCAGCTCGGTGCTGTTGGCATCCTCCAACCCGCACACGTTGCGAGAAAACTCGATAACGGCGCACTGCATGCCCAGGCAGATGCCGAAAAAGGGTATCTTCTGCTCGCGGGCATAGCGGATTGCGGCGATTTTGCCTTCCACCCCGCGGTGACCGAAACCGCCCGGCACCAGCACGCCTTGCACGCCAGCCAGCTTGGACGCCGCGCCGGAGGCTTCGATCTCTTCCGACTCCAGCATGCGGATGTTCAGTTTCACGCCGGCCGCGACCGCGCCATGCGTGAGTGCCTCGTAAATGCTTTTGTATGCGTCGCGCAGCGTGATGTATTTGCCCACTACCGCGATCTCGATCTCTCCGTTGGGCGGATTGAGCAGGCGCTCCAGCATGCTGTTCCACTCGTCCATGTCAGGGCTGCGGGGCGACAATTCCAACAGCTTGAGGATTTTGACATCGACCCCCTGTTTCTGAAGGTCGAGCGGCACCTCATAGATCGTGTGCGCCACGTCACACTCTTCGATCACGTGTTCCGGCCGCACGCCGCAAAAAAGCGCGAGCTTGGCCCGGTGCTCGGCCATGAATGGCCTTTCGCACCGGCAGATGAGCAACTCGGGAACGATGCCGATCGAGCGCAGGATTCCGACCGACTGCTGGGAAGGCTTGGTCTTCATCTCGCCGGCCGCGCGGATGTACGGAACCAACGTCAAATGGATGAACAGACTGTTGCCGGGACCGAGTTCATGATGGTATTGGCGGATCGCCTCCAAATAGGGCTGCGATTCAATGTCGCCGGCCGTCCCGCCGATCTCCGTGATCGCAATATCCGTCTGATCATCCTCAATCTCGCGGATCGCGCGTTTGATCTCGTCCGTGACATGCGGAATGACCTGCACGGTCTTGCCCAAATACCCCCCCGCCCTTTCACGCGCGATCACGCTGCCGTAAATGCGTCCGGTCGTGTAGTTGCTGTGCTGATCGCACGAAATCCCTGTGAAACGCTCATAGTGGCCGAGGTCCAGATCGGTCTCCCGTCCGTCTTCGGTGACATACACCTCGCCATGCTGATACGGCGACATCGTTCCGGGATCGACATTCAGATAAGGGTCCAGTTTCTGCATGCGGATGCGGTATCCGCGCTGCTTGAGCAGTAGACCGATCGAGGCCGCCGTCAAACCCTTGCCGAGCGACGACACGACACCGCCCGTCACAAAGATATGCTTACAACTCATGGCTCGCTCCTTTGGGAAATGAATCGCAGTGTGTACAAACGCACGTTCTCATCTTAGCCAAGATTACGGGATTCACAGGATTGTTTTGTAGCGGTCAGTGTTTGATTTGGGTCAAATCAATGCCTGCGCGGCACGGCAACCGGCTCGCGCCGCCCGTCAGCCACGCATCCACCGCAGCGGCGCAATCGCGTCCCTCCGCGATCGCCCACACAATCAGGGATTGTCCGCGATGAGAGTCGCCCGCAGCGAAGATGCCGGTTTTTTCCGTCATGAAATTCTTTCCGGTCTTGACCGTGCCACGCTCATCCACAGACACACCCAATCGCGCCAGGACATTGTCCGTCTCCGGCCCCAGGAAACCCAAGGCCAGAAAAACGAGGTCGGCATGCCACGTCTGCGCGGTTCCCGGGATTTCTTGCAGCCGCGGACGTGCGCCATTCTGCGTGGGGCGCACCCACTCGACATTCACGGTCTCCAGCGAACGCACACGCCCGCCATAGCCCTTGAACGATTTGGTCAGGATGCTCCAGAAACGGTCGCCCCCCTCTTTGTGCGACGAACTGGTCCGCAGCTTCATCGGCCAGAAGGGCCAGGGCTGATCCTCGGATCGCGTTTCCGGCGGCTGCGGCATCACTTCGAAACTGTGTACCTCGGTCGCACCTTGCCGCAGTGCAGTGCCGACACAGTCGCTGCCGGTGTCGCCACCGCCGATCACGATCACGCTTTTCCCCTTGGCATTGATCCTGCCCCACTCCGGCGAGCCGTCCGGATGTTCGCCCAGCAGCCGGTTCTGCTGCTGCAGGTACTCCAAGGCAAAATGGATGCCGTTCAAGTCACGCCCGGGAATCGGCAGGTCGCGCGGCCGCCCCGCGCCGGTCGCGAGCACGACGGCATCAAACCCTTGCAGGGTTTCCACGGAAGGATCGGACTGCGTCTTAAACACGATGCCTTCCGCCTCCATGACCGCGAGCCTGCGGTCGATCACCCACTTCTCCAGCTTGAAATCCGGGATGCCGTAACGCAGCAGCCCGCCCGGCCGCTCGCTTTTCTCAAACACCGTCACCGCATGGCCGGCGCGGTTGAGCTGCTGCGCGGCGGCCAAGCCGGATGGACCCGACCCGATCACCGCCACGCGCTTGCCCGTGCGTGCCGGCGGCGGCTGCGGCTGGATCCAGCCGCTTTCGAACGCACGCTCGACGATCGCCTTTTCAATGGTCTGGATCGCGGTCGGCCCCTCGTGAATGCCCAGCACGCAGGCCTCTTCACACAGGGCCGGACACAAGCGTCCCGTGAACTCCGGAAAGTTGTTCGTCGCCGACAGCCGCTCCCACGCCAGCCGCCACTGGCCGCGATACACCAGATCGTTCCACTCCGGGCAGAGGTTCCCCAGCGGGCAGCCGCTGTGGCAGAACGGGACGCCGCAATCCATGCAGCGGGCCGCCTGACGGATGATCGCCTGTTCATCCATCGGCTGGTACACCTCCTTGAAGTCACGCAGCCGCTCGTCGACCGGACGCTGCTCCGGCGTCTGCCGGTCGTATTCCAGAAATCCCGTTATCTTTCCCATACACCCTCTCCTCGAAATTGAACGTTGAGGTAAGCGTTCACTCGATCATCGTCTCGGCCTCTTCCCGTTCCAAACGCGCCAAGGCCCGTTTGAAATCACGCGGCATGACCTTCACAAACTTAGGCCGGTAC
>JAGOBZ010000513.1 GCA_017999015.1 Kiritimatiellia bacterium | reverse complement strand
GACTGGCCGAACAGGCGGCGCGGGAGAACGAGAGGAGCGGCCGCCGAGGCGGTCATGAGCCGCAGCATGCTGCGACGGTTTGTGTGCGACAGAGTCGTCATTTTGTTGTGTCCCTTTCTTTCGTGTACGTGAACGTGGACCGCTTCGCTGTGAAGGTGTACGGTCTCCCGGCGTGCTAGTCTGTGTCGGTGCGGAAAGGCGAGGCGGGCAGTCCTGCGGCGTTGTAGAGCGTGCATTCCGGATTGTTCGCCCAAGCGTACCGGACATGGACAGGCGCCTTGATCTCCTCACTCCAAACCACGACGCTGTCCTTTTGAATGGCAGCCTGTGCCCAAACGAATTTTTTGTCTGCCGCAGCGATCGCGAAACCTTTCAGCACGCCGCCCTTCGCGGTCAGCCCGCCGCCCAGATGCGTGAAACGGATGCGGATCTTGTCGCCCTCAATCGTGTGCCCCGCTGCAAGCGGCCCCGAGACCGCGATATCCTTGTCGCCGTAGCAATCCCGCATCGCCCAGCGGGCGAGGCGCTTCCCGACGTCCTGTTTGTTCTTCGGATGAATATCCCCCGCCTCTCCGATATCGATCGCCACCGCCATGCCCGTGTTGCGGAGCGCGAGCGTCTTCAACTGAGACTCTCTCAGCCGCGCCCACCCGCCCTCGGACGGCTGCGCGTCCCGCTCCCTGAAACTGGCGAGCTGCACGAAATAGAAAGGCAGGTTCCCGTCGCCCCACAGGCCGCGCCACGCCTCGATCATGGCCGGGAAGAGCGTGTCGTGCTGCTTCGCCGCGCCCGAATTGCCTTCGCCCTGATACCAGATGAACCCTCTCAGCGGGTAGCTCGTGAACGGCGCGACCATCGCATTGTAAAAGGCCGTCGGGATGCCGGTCGGCTCGGGCAATCCGACGGGCGCAGACACCGGCTTTTCGGCCCGCTCAACCTTGCATTTCCATGAGCCCGACAGATTCAGCTCGTTTCCCCGGCCGTCGGACAGCTTCAGCGGATCGGGATAGTTCGGGTAGAACCCGCCCTGCCCCATCCGGTCGAAAATGCGGACCGCGATCACGTTCTTGCCGGCTTTCACGCAGGCCGCCGGCACGGGATACGTGCGGAAAAGCCATATGCGCCAGTTACTTTCCGTGGCCCCGACCTTTTCACCGTTCACATAGGCGATGTCGTTGTCGCTGATCGGGCCGAGATGCAGCGTCAGGTTCCGGCCCGCCCAAGACGCGGGGATCTCTACCTCTTTGCGAAACCAGACGGCGCCGTCGATGGCCATGCCCTGCGACTCGATGCTGCCGGGCGCGGTATAGTCCCGCCAGTCCGACGTGTCGAGTCCCGGCTTGGACCACGCGAGGCACTCGGGCTTCACGCCGGTATCCACGCAGGCATGCCGGTCATACGTCGCGTTACGAAACGCGACGTAGGTCTTCATGTCCGCGTAATTCTCGGGTGCCAGATCCGCCGGCTGGGGCAGGCTCTTGTCGGCGAGCAGGACCTCGGCGGGCGTCCAGGCCTGACAGGGGCTCGCGCCGACCGCGCTGTTGATGATCCCCATCGGGAGCCGGTACTTCTGGTGCAACTCGCGCGCGAAAAAATACGCGGCCGCCGAGAACACGTCGGCCCTGTCCGGCGTGCAGATCCGCCATTCCCCCTTGCAATCCTCTTTCGGAGTGGGCGCCACCTCCGTCTTGACCATGAAGAACCGGATCGCGGGGTAGTCTGCCGCCTTGATTTCCGCTGTCGAGTCAGCCGCCTGTTTTAGGCGCATTTCCATGTTGGACTGCCCCGAGGCCAGCCACACGTCGCCGACCAGCACATTCTTGATGACGAGCGTGTTCTTGCCGGCCACGCGCATCTCCCGCGCTTCCGCAGACTGCCGCAGGGGCTCAAGCGCGAGCGACCATCTGCCGGCCTGATCCGCCACGGCTTCTTTGCGTTGCCCCGCGAACTCGACCGTCACCTTCTCCGACGGCTCCGCCCAGCCGCGCACCGTCACGGGCCGGCCCTTCTGCAGCACCATGTTGTCGGAAAAAACCGCCGGCAGCCTGACATCCGCGCACAGCCGCCCGCAGACACAGACAGCGGCCATCAAGACGCCGCAAAAAACCGTTCCATGAAGACTTCTCATTCGCCAGCTCCCTTCTTGTCCTCATTTCCCGTACACGACGCGCCGGATGGCCTTCAGGTAGGCGCCATCGGGGTCGTCCCGGCACGGCACGAGCCAGCCGCCCTCGCCGATCTCGTTCCACGCATAGATCAACCCGAGGCGATCCGGAGTCGTCTGCTCCGGGTTAGCATCCATCCACTCCTGCATCCGTCTGATATATGCTTCGAACTCCTCCGGCGTGCCGCGCGCGAAATGCGGCGAGACCTTCGAGCCTTTGCCCAAACCTTCGCCGTTTGTCGCCTCCCAGGGCCGGCGGTCCCAGCCTTGGGTGGCCACCGGGATGTAGGGCATGGCCGGACGACTCGTGCTGGCCCACACGGAGGCGTTCCAGTCTGCCAGCAGCTTGAACGGATAGATCGTCTCCAGATCGAGCGCCTTGCCCTCTGCGTCTTTGAAGTACCGGCAATAGGCGAAGAAGGCGAGCCCGTGGTCCGCCGCAAGGTCGATCTGCCTCTCGAGAATTCCGGGCGTGTCCTCGCGCCAGCCCCACACCGGCGTGCGCCCCGCGAATTCCGTCCCCAGTTTCTT
>JAGOBZ010000051.1:1344-12190 GCA_017999015.1 Kiritimatiellia bacterium | reverse complement strand
GTCCCGAACACCGACCGCATGTTCTGCGTGCAGAGCGTCAGGAAATACCAACCAGGACTGGTAAAGTCCCATCCCTGCATTCTCAGATGCTTCTTCTGTGGCACCACGGCATGCCTTGATGGCACCACGGCATGCCGTGGTGTTATGGATGACGAGTCACTCATACTCCGAGCACGGCCCGCAGGAAGCGCCCGGTGTGCGAGTCGGGGCAGGCGGCGACCGCCTCGGGCGTGCCGGTGACGACCAGCCGCCCGCCCTCGTCGCCGCCGCCCGGACCGAGGTCGATGACGACATCGGCGCACTTGATGATGTCGAGGTTGTGCTCGATCACCACGACGGTGTTGCCGGACTCGCGCAGGCGCAGCAGCAGGTCGAGCAGCTTGTGCACGTCTGCGAAGTGCAGGCCGGTGGTCGGCTCGTCCAGCAGGTAGAGCGTCTTGCCGGTGGCGCGCTTGGAAAGCTCGGCCGACAGCTTGATGCGCTGCGCCTCGCCGCCCGACAGCGTGGTCGAGGACTGGCCGAGATGCACGTAGCCGAGGCCGACCTCCGAGAGCGTGCGCAGCTTGTTGGCGATCTGCGGCACCGGCGCGAAGAACTCCAGCGCGTCCTCCACCGTCAGGTCGAGCACCTCGGCGATCGTCTTGCCGCCGTACCGGATCTCAAGCGTCTCTTTGTTGTAGCGCAGGCCGCCGCACTGTTCGCACGGCACGTAGATGTCCGGCAGGAAGTGCATCTCCAGGCAGCGCATCCCGTCGCCCTTGCACACCTCGCAGCGCCCGCCCTTGACGTTGAAGCTGAAGCGCCCAGGCCCGTAGCCGCGCACTTTGGCGGCGGGCGTGGCCGCGAACAATTCGCGGATCGGCGTGAAGGCGCCGGTGTAGGTGACGGGATTGCTGCGCGGCGTGCGCCCGATCGGGCTCTGGTCGATCTCGATGACCTTGTCGAGCAGCTCGATGCCGGTGATTTTCTTAAAGGCGCCGGGCCGCTCCTTGGAGCCGTAGAAGTGACGGAACAGATGGTTCTTGAGGATATCGCTCACCAGCGTGGACTTGCCCGAGCCGGAGACGCCGGTCACGCAGACCAGACAGCCGAGCGGGATCTCGACATCGATGTTCTTGAGGTTGTTTTCGGAGGCGCCCGTGATTTTGAGGCGCGCCTTGCCCGGCTTGACGCGCGCCGCGGGCACGTCGATGCGCATCCGTCCGGACAGATAGGCCGCCGTCTGCGAACGTCCGCACGCCAGCAGCCCCGCCAGCGCGCCCTGATACACCACCTCGCCGCCCTGGCGCCCCGCACCGGGGCCCATGTCCACGATGTAGTCCGCCGAACGGATCATCTCTTCGTCATGCTCGACGATCACCACCGTGTTGCCGCGCCGCTGGAGCTGGTGCAGCATGCCGATCAGCCGCTCATTGTCGCGCGGGTGCAGGCCGATGGTCGGCTCGTCCAGCACATAAAGCACGCCGACCAAGCCGGAGCCGATCTGCGTCGCCAGCCGGATGCGCTGCATCTCGCCGCCAGAGAGGGTCGAACTTTCGCGGTCGAGCGAGAGGTAGTCGAGCCCCACATCATTCAGAAATTTAAGGCGCCGGCGGATCTCCTTCAGCACCTCGGCCACGGCTGCCGCATCGGCGGGGGGCAGCGCGAGCGCGTCGAAAAAGGCCACGCCCTGCTTGACCGTCATGGCCATGACCTCCACGATCGAACGCCCCGCCACGGTGCAGGCGCGCGCCTCCGGACGCAGCCGCGCGCCGCGGCAGTCGGGACAGAGCTGGCGGCTCATGTACTGCCGCAGCTTCTCGCGCACCTCGTCGAACTCAGACTCGCTGTAGCGCCGCGTCAGGCTCGGCAGCACGCCTTCATAGGGTTTCTCGGTCTTGCGCCACGCGCCGCGCATCCAGAAGCGCAACGTGACCGGCTCGTCTCCCGAACCGTGCAGCAGCACCTGGCGGAACGACTCCGGCAGCTCGCTGTAGGGCGTGTCCATGTCGATCTCGTATGCCGCGGCCACCGCCTTGAGCAGGTGCTTGTAGTACACCACCATGCGGAAGCCGCCGTGCCGCCAGGCGTGGATCGCGCCCTCCGCCAGCGACAGCGACTTGTCCGGCACCACGAGATCCTCGTCGAAAACCAACTGCGCGCCGAGGCCCGCGCAGGTCGGGCAGGCGCCGAACGGGCTGTTGAAGGAGAACGCGCGCGGTTTCAGCTCTTCAAAACTGAGCGCGCAGTCCGGGCAGGCGTTCTTTTCCGAAAAAAGTTCTTCGCGCGCGTCACCCTCCCCGGGCATGCTCTGCACGCGGACCAGCCCCTCGCCCTGCTTGAGCGCCAGCTCGACCGAATCGGTCAGCCGCCGCCGCACGCCCTCCCCGACGACCAGCCGGTCCACGACCGCCTCGAGGGTGTGCGCTTTGTTTTTGTCGAGGCGCGGCACGTCCTCGAGCGCCAGCATCTCGCCGTCCACGCGCACACGCACAAAGCCTTGGCGGCGGATCGCTTCAAACACCTCTTCGTGGCGCCCCTTGCGGCCGCGCACCAGCGGCGCGAGCACCACCAACCGGGTGCCGGCGGGCTGCGCCAGCAGATGATCGACGATCTGCTCCGCGCTCTGCCGCTGCACCGGCTTGCCGCAGTTCGGGCAGTGCGCACGGCCGACGCTGCCGTAGAGCAGGCGCAGGTAGTCGTGAATCTCGGTCACCGTCGCCACGATCGAGCGCGGATTTCCGCCCGAAGTGCGCTGTTCGATCGAGATCGCGGGCGAGAGCCCTTCGATGTGGTCGACCTCCGGCTTCTGCATCTGGTCGAGAAACTGCCGCGCATAGGCGGAGAGGCTCTCGACATAGCGCCGCTGGCCTTCGGCGTAGAGGGTGTCGAAGGCGAGCGACGACTTGCCGGAGCCGCTCAGGCCGGTCACCACGGTCAGCGAATCGCGCGGGATGCGCACATCCACGTTCTTCAGGTTGTGCTGCCGCGCGCCGGTGATGAGGATGTCAGTCATGGTTCGTCGCAGGCGTGTCGTCGGCCGTTTGCGCGTCGGACTCCGGCGGCGGGACGGCGGCGGGCGTCGCGGGTGCTTCATCGTCGTCGTCCGCGTCAGCGACGCTGACCGACACCAGCGTCGCGCCTTCAGCGAGGTTCACGAGACGGACGCCCTTCGCGGCACGGCCGATAACGCGGATCTGGTTGACCGGTGAACGCACCATCATGCCGTTGGAGGCGATGGAGATGAAAGACTGGTCCTCGCGCACGGCGTGCGCGGCCACGACCTTGCCGTTGCGGCCGTCGTCATCCTTGATCGCGATCATGCCGCCGCCGCCGCGATGGTGCATCGTGAAGTCGCTGAACTCGGTGCGCTTGCCGTAGCCGTTCTCGGTGGCGATCAGCAGCGTCTCCTGGTCGGTCACGATGTCAAAGCTGCGCACGGCGTCGTCGGGTGCCAGCCGGATGCCGCGTACGCCTGCCGAGGCGCGGCCCATGCAGCGCACGCTGGTCTCGCGTTCTTTGCCTGCCGCATCGGTGCGCTTGAACGAGACCGGGAAGCGGATCGCCTTGCCGTTGGCCGTGACCAGCAGGATGTGGTCGCTCTCCTTGACCAGGCGCACCTGGATCAGGCGGTCGTTGGCGGTCTGCTCGTCCGACTCACCCTGCGCGTCGTCGGCTTCGGCCTCGGCCGCTTCATCGTCGGCGTCGCCCGGAATATCCTTGAACTTGATGGCGATAATGCCCTTGCGGTTGACGTTGCGGAACTCGGCGAGGGCAGTGCGCTTGATGATGCCGTTCTCGGTGGCGAAGAAGACATCCTCGCCGGTCTCGAAGGAGCGGATCGGCAGCAGGGCCACGACGGACTCTCCCTCGCGCAGCTCGAGCAGGTTGACGATGGGCTTGCCGAACGAGGTGCGGGGCGCCTCGGGAATCTCGTAGGCGTCCTTCTTGAAGACGCGGCCCTGGCTGGTGAAGAGCAGCAGCGTGTCGTGCGTCTCCGCCACAAAGACGGTGGTGATGAAATCCTCATCCTTGATCGATGCGCCGGTGATGCCCCTGCCGCCGCGCCGCTGCTCGCGGTAGGTGGTGAGCGGAACGCGTTTGACATAGCCGCGCTGGCTGAGCGTGATGACGCACGGCTCGTCGGCGATCAGGTCCTTGATGTTGACCTCGCCCTCCAGCGGCACGATCTCGGTGCGGCGCACGTCAGCACGCTTGCCGGAGAGAACGTACTTGGCCTTGAGGTCGGCCAGGTCGTCCTTGATCAGGCCGTAGATCTTGGCCGGCGATTCCAGCAGGCCGTTGAGGTAGGCGATGCGTTCGCAGAGCGCCTGGAACTCGGCCTCGACCTTTTCGCGTTCCAAACCGGTGAGCTGGTAGAGGCGCATCTCGAGGATGGCGTCGACCTGTTTGTCGGAGAAAGCGAAGCGCGCCACCAGGCGGGTCTTGGCCTCGTCGCGGTTCTTGGAGGCGCGGATGATGGCGACCACGTCGTCCAGATGGTCCAGCGCGATCAACAGGCCTTCCAGAATGTGTTTGCGTGCCTCGGCCTTGGCCAGCTCGAAGCGGGTGCGGCGCGTCAGCACCTCGAAGCGGTGGTCCACATGGCAGCGGATCAGCTCTTTGAGGGTCATGACCTTGGGACGCCCTTGGTCGATCGCCAGCATATTCGCACCGAAGGTGGTCTGGAGCTGCGTGTGCTTGTAGAGATTGTTGAGCACGACCTGCCCCATCGCGCCGCGTTTCAGCTCAACCACCACGCGGATGCCGTCGCTCGAACTCTCGTCGCGGATATCGGAGATCCCCTCAATGACCTTCTCGTTCACGAGGTCGGCCATCCGTTCGATCATCGACGCCTTGTTCACCGTGTAGGGAATTTCGGTGATGATGATCGCCTCTTTGTTCTTGTACTCGACGATTTCGGCCTTGCCGCGCACCAGGATCGAGCCGCGCCCGAGCTTGTACATCGCCTCGATGCCGCGCGAGCCGCAAATGGTCGCGCCGGTCGGGAAGTCCGGACCTTTCACGAACTGCATCAGATCATCGATCGTGCAGTCCGGATGGTCCACATAGTGCGTGACGCCGTCGACCAGCTCGCAGAGATTGTGCGGCGGGATGTTGGTGGCCATGCCGACCGCAATGCCAGTCGAGCCGTTCAGCAACAGGTTGGGCAGGCGTGACGGCAGAACCGTCGGCTCCAACTCCTTCTCGTCGTAGTTCGGGCGGAAATCGACCGTCTCCTTATCGAGATCAGCCAGCATCTCCTCGGCAAGCCGGTCCATGCGGCACTCGGTGTAACGCATGGCGGCGGCGGCGTCGCCGTCGATCGAGCCGAAGTTGCCCTGCCCGTCCACCAGCGGGTAACGCATGGAAAAGTCCTGCGCCATGCGCACGAGCGTGTCGTAAATGGCGCTGTCGCCGTGCGGATGGTATTTACCCATCGTGTCGCCGACCACGCGCGCGGATTTCTTGTAGGGCTTGTTGTAGGCGAGGCCCAGTTCGTGCATGGTATAGAGGACGCGGCGGTGGACCGGCTTCAGACCGTCGCGCGCATCCGGCAACGCGCGCCCGATGATGACGCTCATCGAGTAGTCGATATACGACGTACTCATCTCATCTTCGATGTTGATCGGATAGACGTTCGGCTCCTCGCCCGGAACAGGGACAATCTCTTCGCTCATGCTATCTCCGCTGGTGATGAAAAAACAGGGATCAATTTACCATTTCTCACGTCAGAAAACCACTTTTTCTGACACTGGGCATCGGTTCCGCAGGTGACCAAGGAGACGGGAAATTCAGTACACCATGCGGATATGGCAAGTGAAGCTTTCATCGGGTCGCGGGTGTTCGGCGGCCTGCGCAACCGTAAATGACGCGGCGAGTCACGGCACCGGGTCGCAGCGCCGGATGGTGATGCGGTCCTCCCAGACGGCCTGATCGGTGGCGGCATCGTAGGTCAGGATGCGGTGGGCGCTGCCGGGCGCGTGAGGCGAGTCACGCGCGGGCAGCCAGCGCCGGTGCTCGGCGATCTGCGCGGCATACGCGGAATCCCCGCTCAGGTTGGTCCACTCGTTCGGATCGGCGTGCAGATCGTAAAACTCTTCGCTGCTGTCCGCGTAGCGGATGTAGCGGTAGCGCTCGCTGCGCACCGCGTGGTTGCCCGGATTGTGCGAGGTGACGGCCGGTCGCGCGCGCGGCGCGGCGGCATCGGCCAACTGCGCACACAGGCTGACGCCCTCAAGGTCGGCGCGCGGCGGCAGCCCGCACAGGTCAGCCAGCGTCGGATAGAGATCCAGCAGCTCAGCCGGGCGCGTGCAGCGCGCGCCGCGGGCGACGCCCGGTCCGGCGAAGATCAGGGGCACGCGCGTAGCGCGTTCCCAGAGGGTGTTCTTGCCGGTGATGGCTTTTTCTCCAAGGTGATAGCCGTTGTCGCCCCACACGACGACCACCGTGTTCTCGGCAAGCCCCGCGGCGTCGAGCGCCGCCAGCAACCGGCCGATCTGCGCGTCCACGAAGCTGGTGCACGCCAGATAGGAACGCACCAGATTGCGGAGCTGGCCGCTCTCGCGCATCCAGGCCAGGCGCGGTTCGGGCAGGTCCCAGTGCAGGTGCCACGCGGCGCGCGGCGTATCGGCGCGGTCGCCGTCGCGCAGCGGCGGCAGCACGCTGTCGTCGTCCGGATAGAGATCGAACCACTTCTGCGTCGCGTAGCACGGAACGTGCGGCAGGAAGTAACCGACCGCGAGGAAGAAGGGCTGCTCGCGCGGCATCGCCCGCAGCCGCTCGGCGGCCCAGGTGGTGATCTGCCAGTCACCCTTTTCTTCGTCGCGGTGCGGGAAACACCCCCAGTCCATCAACGGATGATTGCCCATGGGGGTCGGCGGGATCAGCTTCTGCGGCGGTTTGGCGCCGATGCCGCCGGCAGGCCCCCAGACGTCGAACTCTGCGGCGCGCTTGGCGGGGCCGCCGGGATTGCCGTGAAAGATCTTGCCGGCGGTGTAGGTGGTGTAGCCGTGGGCTTTGAAGTGCTGCGGCAGCGTCACGCGGTCGCGCAGCGCGTCGACGTTGCGGAACCACGGGGCCAGGCCGTAGATGCCGGTCGTGGTGGTGCGCAGCCCCAGCAGCAGGCTGGTGCGCGAGGGATTGCAGAGCGGGGACTGCACGTGCGCGTTGAGGAACGTCGTGCCGCGCTGCGCCAGACGGTCCAGATGCGGCGTCTTGACCAGCCGGTGACCGCCGAGCGGGCCGATCCAATCGTTCTGGTCATCGATGGCGATGAACAACACGTTGGGCCGCGCCGCGCCCGCGGCGGATGCGGACAGCGCCGCGCCCAGCAGCGCGGCCAGACAGGCGGATTGTATCGGAACATTCATGGTTGTTGCGCGATCAGCATTCCCTCATCAAATCCCTACGCATCATAGAGCAAACTGGCGGCTCGGGTTTGTTCAAACACGCGCCGCGACTGACGCCACTCACGGAAGATCAGGGACAACGGCGTGTCGGCCTGCACCTGCAAGCGCACGCGGTCGGTGCCGTAGAGCTTGTCAAACCAAGCGGGGCGCACGCCTTTGTGGCGCCAGACGCGCGCCTTGCCGTACTCCGCGACGAGTGCGCGCAGCAGAAGCAGGGAGGCTTCGACCGGCCGGACGCGCATGGTGTCGGTGACGGTCAGGCGCACGCCGTCGAGCTCCTGGCCGGCATAAGGTCCCGCGCCTGCGGCATAGCGGTAGGGATGGATCGCCATACCCGGCAGCGGTCGGCGCGCCAGACGTCGGCAAAAGGCTTCAGCCCGCATCCAAGGAGCGGCCAGCACGCGGAAGGCGAGGTTGGTGCCGCGGCCGCAGTCGATACCCGGCAGGGCTTCGGTAAAGACCGTGGCCGCGTAGGTCATCGCGCCCTCCCACGTCTTGATGCCCGGCGAGGGAGGCAGAAAGGCGGGACGCGAGCCGTCCCACGCGGCGTCGCCGCGCCGCCAGTCCGCCATGGGCACCACATGCAGGCTCAGATCCAGCCCGAGCGTGCGACGCAGCCAGAGCGCGGTTTCGGCCGGGGTCATGCCGTAGACCAGCGGCAGGGGACAGGGAGCCACGAAGCTGGTGAAGCGCGGGTCGGGCATCGGACCGTCCACCGTGTGCGGCAGCGGAATTGGACGGTCGGTCACGACCACCTCCACCTGCGCCGCCGCGCACGCCACCAGCATATTGCGCAGCGTGGCGAGATAGGTGTAGCAACGCACGCCCAGATCCTGCAAGTCGCAGACCATCACATCGATACCGTCCAGCATTTCCTGCGAGGGCGCGCGGCGCTCGCCGTAGAGGGCGTGAACCGGAATGCCCCAGTCCGGGTGACGCCGGGTATAGGTGTGTTCACCCGCGCCGGCCTGACCGAAAAAACCGTGCTCCGGCCCGTAGAGGGCGACCAGGCGTGCGCCCAGGACACGACGCAGGAGCTGGGCCGAAGTCGCGCCGTCCGCCGTCAGGGCGGCCTGATGGCTGAGCAGTCCCACGCGACAGCCGCGCAGCAGATCGAAACGTCTGGCGCGCAGGACATCGATGCCGGTGGTCATCGGCCTTTGTCTCCGCGGCGCAGGCGGTGCGAAAGCACGGCGAGGCTGGCCGCGAGGTCCTCGCGCTTGACCGTGACCTCTGGGGGCACGGCGATCTGCACGGGCGTGAAATTCCAGATGCCGTGCACACCGCCCGCGACCAGAGCGTCGGCCACGCTCTGCGCTTGGTCGGCCGGCACCGTGAGGATGCCCAGTACGACCTTCAGGCGGCGCACGGTCTCGGTGATCTGCGAGGCCGGGTAGACCGGAATGCCGGCGATCAGGCTGCGCCGCTTGGGATTGACATCAAACGCGGCGAGGATCTTGAACCCTTGGTCGCGGAAACCGGGATAACCCAGCAGCGCCGACCCCAGGCGGCCGGCACCAGCCAGCACCGCTTCAGTAGGCGCGTCCCAGCCAAGATAATTCTCGATGGCGTCGATGATCTCGTTCATCGGGAAACCGAGACGTGGTTTGCCGCGAACGCCGGTCTGCGACAGGTCTTTGCGGACCACGATCGGATCCAGAGACAGCGTCTTGGCGACTACTGCGCCCGACGCATAGATGTCGCCGCGGTCAGCCATCTCGCGCAACACGCGCAGATATAGGGGAAACCGCTTGACCATCCGGTCGCCGATCTCGCTTTTTTGAGCCCCGCTCATGGTGCATCCTTGTGTTGTTAAGGCCGTTCGTGATTCCAATATCGCTCACATGTTAGCGAATTCTCGCACAACAAGGAAGGGGAAGATCATATTCAAAGGGATTCAAAAGGAGGAGTTAGGAGTTAGGAGTTTTAACATCCGGAAACAAGGCATTCAACAACTCCTAAATCCTAATTCCTAAATCCTAACTTCTCCACGGGTGCGCTTGCGCCAGTAAAAACGTGTGTCAGGCGTCAAACGTATGCTCGCCGTGCCAGGCTTCGGCTGGCGGCACCTGGAGCTGCCCCGCAGCGACGCGCTGGCGCACGGCTTCGAAGAGCAGGATGGTGGTCGCCGAAGCGACATTGAGCGAGTCGGCCAGGCCGAACATGGGTATGCGCACGCGCAGGTCGGCCGCGCTCATCCATTTTTCAGACAGCCCGTACTGCTCGGTGCCGACTGCGATAGCCACATTGCCCGTGAGCGGAACGCCGCTGTGCAGATGTTCGGTGTGCGGCGTGGTGGCGAGGATGCAGAAACCGCGTTCACGTAAAAACACGAGCGCTTCATCGCTGTCGGCCTCAACCACCGGAACGGAAAACAGCGTGCCCGTCGAGGCGCGCACCACATTGGGATTGTGAATGTCGGTGCAGCGATCACAGACGATCACCGCATGCACGCCCGCCGCATCGGCCGAACGCAGGATCGTGCCGAGATTGCCGGGTTTCTCGATGGCTTCAGCGACCACCAGCAGCGCGTTCTCCGGCAGGCGGAGATCGGCCAGCGTCTTGTTTAAATGCGGGCCGATCATCAGTAATCCGTCCGGGCGCTCGCGATAGGCCATTTTTTCAAAGACGGGCGCCGTGCAGGCGTACACCTCCGCGCCCAGCGCCCCGCAACGCTGCACGAGATCGGGTTCGTTGAGATGTTTGAGCCAGAGCGCTTCGCAATAAAACAGCATCTGCGGCCGGTATCCGTTGTCAAGTGCGCGGCGGCATTCGCGATACCCTTCGATGAGCATCTGCCCGGCCTCGTCGCGGTGCGACCGCTGGCGCAGCCGGATCGCATGTTTGACCTTGGGGTTGGCGAGAGATGTGAGTGTCAGATCGGACATGGCAAAAGCTTGGATATCCTCCCGTGCGCCGGCTCAGGTCGCAGCCTCCGTGAGCTGGTCGGAACGCTGCGCGATGTTTTCAAGATGGCGCACGATGTTTTCGACGGCACCGACGACCTCCACGAAGATCAGGCCGCGCTCCGGCGTGCAGAGCCCTTTCTGGAGGCGGTCGACATGGCCCTGCATCGAGGCGTGGGCGAGCTTCTCCAGATCCTCGACCACAATGCCCACGGCCTTGGCCAGGAAACGTCCGTCCTGCAGGCTCTCATGGGTGAGGCCAGCAATGGTGGTGGCCTTTTCGAGCAGGGTTTCCAGTTCCTCAAGGGCGTCTTTCGAGAAGCGTGCCGAGGTCTTCTGGGTTTCGGCTCGGCGCGCGATCAGCAACGCCAGATCGGAGATACGTTCGGCATCGTTCACGCAGTGCATCAGCACCGGAATCGCGGCGGCCTGCTGCTCCGACAGCTCCTTGCGCGTGAGCTGCACGAGGTAGTCCATGATCTCGCCCTGGTTGCGGTCCACCTCATCCTCCATCGCCTCGACGTCGGGAACTTTGACCGGCTTGCCGTC
>JAGOBZ010000051.1:0-1244 GCA_017999015.1 Kiritimatiellia bacterium | reverse complement strand
CGGCATCGGCTGGCCGGGTTGCGGCGTGCAGTCGAACGACTGGAAAACGCGGATGAAGCTGGGGAAAGAGCTGACGCTCTTCAGCTCGTCGGACATCAGCGTCATGCCGAAGAAAAGCAGGCCGAAGCCGAGCAGCGTGCGCGCACTGCCCTGCCAAGTGGCCCGGCGCGCGATCAGCAGGCCGGCCGTGCCCGCGATGATGGCGGGCAGCGCCAAACCGTCGAGCTTGAACGAGACCATCTGGCCGGTGACCGTGGTGCCGATGTTGGCGCCAAAGACCACGCCGATGGCCTGCTGCAGCGAGAGCAGGCCGGCGTTTACAAAGCCGACCGTCATGACCGTGGTCGCGCTGGAGGATTGGATAAGCGCGGTGACGAGTGTGCCGGCAAAGATCGCCGCGACACGGTTGCGCGTGACATAAGCCAGTACCGTCTTCATGCGGTTGCCGGCCACCTGGTGCAGGCCTTCGCTCATCAGGGTCATTCCAAAGATAAAGATCGCCAGGCCACCCAGCACACCGATCACCGTGCGCATGACGCACATCGAGAGCGCCTCGATCACAAAGGGGCGTGTGTGGAGACCGCGCGCGCCGTCGGCGACCTCGGCGCGGACCTCATACCGGCCGGTGGCGTCCGGATCGGTCTTGAGCGTCACCTCGGCGACGCCGGCGGCATCGGTTTTGACGCTGCTCTTAGAGAGCTTGCCCGCCTTGCCCGGCTGGCGCGCCAGCGTGAAATAGACCGGGGCGCCGGCGACGGGCGCACCGTCCGGCGCGGTGAGCGTGACGCGCAGCGGCTTAGGCAGCGGCTGGCCCGCAGCCCCCTCCTGCCGGTCGTTTTGCAGCGCGACGCCTGCCACGAAGCGCACGCGGCGGCGGACCTCCGGCGTGTCGGCGCAGACGATATCCAGGTATTGGTCGCCGAAACCTTTGCCCACCTCAACGCTGAAACTGCATGTGCCGCCCGCGTCGGTGACGCCCTCTGCGGGTGTCGCGCGGATGCCGCTGGCGGGGTCGACCGACTCCACCGTGAGGCGAGCGCCCGCGATCGGGTGCGCAGTCCCGTCGCCGCCCAGAAGACCGGGGACGGCACGGCTCAGGATCTCCACGCGAATCGCATTGGTCTGGCTAGCGCCGGGCTGCGCAAGTTGAGTCTCCGGCGTAAACAGTATCAGCTTTTCAGGCTCAAGGCCTTTGGGAACCCGATCGCAGCCGACCTGCAAGATGCAGGCCATCGACAGCGGGA
>JAGOBZ010000050.1 GCA_017999015.1 Kiritimatiellia bacterium | reverse complement strand
GATGGTGCCAGGAGAGGGAGTCGAACCCTCACACCCTTTCGGGCGGCAGATTTTGAGTCTGCTGCGTCTGCCATTTCGCCACCCTGGCATGGATGGAGCGGGCGAAGGGAATCGAACCCTCGTAACCAGCTTGGAAGGCTGGGGCTCTGCCATTGAGCTACGCCCGCATATGTATTAAACTAATTTATCGTTTTCCCTATGTCGGGTCAATAGCCCGGTTGAGTTTTCTGCGTTTTTCGGGTAAGCGTATTGAAGGAGATGAGACGGCATGCATGTGCATGTGGAAAGATTGGCGCCGCGTCCGCGACGGATCGTTACGGGCGCGGGGGTGCTGCGCATCGGTGATTCCGGCGTGTTTTCGTTCGACGCGCAGGCGGATGTTGTGCAGCCTGCGCTGCGTACGCTCAAAAATGCGTTGGGACCGGGGTGGCAGGAGTCGGGAGCGCGGGCGTCCTCGCCCGCCGGGGGCACGCGCATCCGGTTGAGTCTCGTGCCGCGTGCGGCCGGACCGCAGTCCTACCGTCTGTGTGTCACGCCGGCGGGTGTCGAAGCCGAGGCGCAGGATCGAGCGGGCCTCTTTTATGCCGCCGTAACGTTGACGCAGCTTATCGGTCTTTCTGGGGGCGCGTTGCCGGCCTGCGAGATCGAGGACGCGCCGGATTTCGAGGCGCGCGGGGTGATGCTGGACATCAGCCGTGACAAGGTGCCGACAATGGCCACGTTGTTCGGACTTGTGGACCGGCTGGCCGCGCTCAAGATCAATCAGCTTCAGCTCTATACCGAGCACGCGTTCGCCTACCGCGGCCACGAGGCGGTCTGGCGCGACGCGAGCCCGATGACGCCTGAAGAGATCCGCGAGCTGGACGCCTATTGCCGCGAGCGGTGCGTGGAGCTGGTGCCGAACCAGAATTCGTTCGGGCATCTTGAACGCTGGCTCGCACTGCCGCGCTATGCGCCGCTGGCCGAACTGCCGCAGGGCGGCGCGCCGCTGCCGTGGGGCGGCGTACACGAGCGTCCGACTTCGCTCTGCCCGACCGATCCGCGCAGCCTTGCGCTGCTCGAGGATCTGTACGGCCAACTGCTGCCTAATTTCACGTCCCGGCTTTTCAATGTCGGCTGCGACGAGACCTTCGACCTGCGCGGCGAGGGCCGTTCAGCGGCGCAGGTGCGCGCGCGCGGAGAGGGGCGCGTGTATCTGGATTTCCTCAAGGAGATCCATGCGCGGGTCACGGCGCGCGGGCGGCGTATGGCCTTCTGGGGCGACATCATCATTCGCCACCCCGAGCTGGTGCGCGAGGTGCCGCGCGACGCGCTGGCGCTGGAGTGGGGGTATGAGGCCGATCATCCGTTCGATGCGCACGGTGCGTTGTTCGCCGCGTCGGGGCTGCCGTTCTACGTGTGCCCCGGCACGTCGTCGTGGAACAGTCTGGCCGGCCGTACGGCCAACATGCGCGCGAATCTCGCTGCAGCGGCCGACAACGGGTTGCGCCACGGCGCCTGCGGCTATCTGGTCACGGACTGGGGCGACGGCGGCCACTGGCAGCCGCTGGCGGTGAGTCTCGCGGGATATGTGTATGGCGCGGTGCTGGCCTGGGGAGGGACGCGCAACCGGGATCTGGATCTCGCGCAGGCGATGGACCTTTTCGGCGGCACGCAGGGATATGGCGACGCGTTGCTGCGGCTGGGCGATCTCTATCTGCGTTGCGGCGCGTTGCGCGGCAATGCCAGCGAGCTGTTCCTGCTGCTCGCCAAGCCGCGCGGGCGCGCCTTGCCTGCGGGGATAACGACGGGAACGTTGCGGGATGTCCTCGGTGCGGTCGACGACATCGAACGGGCGTTGCCTGCTGATCGGACGTCGGTCGTCGGGCAGGAGGTCCGTCACGCGATCCGGCTGCTGCGCGCCGCCTGTCACCGCGGGGTCGCGCTGCTGGATGGCACGATTGACGCGCCTGCGGCGCGGACGGTGCTTGCGGCGGAACAGGAGGCGCTAATGGCGGCTCATGCGTCGGTTTGGCGCCTGCGCAACCGCGAGGGCGGACTGTCCGACAGCCTGGCGCGCATGGAGGCGATTCGCCGCGAGTACATCGCGTAGCCGTCACGCCGTCATTTGAGCCGCATGACCGCGCCGCCTTGAATGACAGTCAGCGTGGCGCTCTGGCTGAGAATCGCTTGCGAGCCGGTGCCGTAGACCACCACGTCATAACTGCCGGCGGCATCGTTCCCGGCATCGTCGAGCTGAAGCCAGGACGCTGTGGCACCGGGAATGACTTCGCCGTTGTGCCGCCACTGGAAGGCCGTGGCATTCGGGGAATAGATGCTGAACATGACGGTGCCGCCCGCTCGGATTTTTGCGGAACGCGGCTGGTTCCAGATGTCGGGGCGCATTCCGGTCGGCGTGGTCGGTACCCCGCGGCGGGCCAGGATATAGATGTCCTTGGTGGCGAATTCGCGCGCATTGTACGTGAAGGTCCAGTCGGGATCGGTCCCGGTTCCCGGCTTGTTGCCGATACCGAGTCCGGGCGTCCGGCCGTTCGAGCCGAAGCTGATCATTGAGAAGATCGTCTGGCCCTGAGCGAAGTTGTGAACCTGCATGGAGCCGTGGCCGACCGTCGTGACGGTGTCGATACTGTCGCCCCAATCGTAGTTGCTGCCGCTTGCGCCCGGGATGCCTTGGGTGTTGCCCGTCCCGTAGTTGTTCGGCCAGAACTCGATGTTGCCGGCGGGGATGCCCGTGCCGGTGCTGACGCTGATGCCGGCGACATTGGCGGAGGCGTGGACCGTGAGGTTGCTGACAACCTGCTGCAGGCGGGCACCGCGGTCGGCTGTCGGCACGCCGATCATCGACAGGTCGTTGGTGTAGGCGTCCATGGAGACCCAGACCCATTTCTGAACACCGTTTGTATCGATCAGGTTGACGCAGTAGGCGACGCGGTCGAAGGGCTGGATCTGCTGGAACCGGCTTTCGTCAACCATGTAGTTCGCGCCGTTGACGTAGTTGACCGTATTGCTGACGGCGAGGTAGGAGACGAGGTCGTAGTCTCCGGATTCGGGGATGCCGGCGAGCGGGCCGGCCGGACAGGAGACGGGCGCCCGGAACGAGAGGGATGTGGCGGGGGCGACCGGATTGCCGTTGAAGGAGCGGTCGCGTACGCCTGTGACGGAGACCGTATAGAGCTGGCCGGCAGCCAGCGGCGAGGTCCGCAAGAGCACATCCTTCTTGTTGGGACCCAGCCAGGCGTCAAGCACGGTGACATCGGGCGCGACGGTGAAGAACTCCGGCGTGGCGGAGCTGTCGGCCAGCGGCTCGCTGAAGCCGAGCGCGATCTGGTTGAGCGCGAGCGAGCCCGTGGCGTTGAGCAAGGTCGGGCGTGTCAGATCGGCGGCGCTGCCTGCGCATAACACAAACACGTAGAGCCGGCGATGGTTGTAGGACCCCGCGTTGCTGGCGAAGGTCCAGTCGTACCCGTTGGCAGCGAAAGTCGGGCAGTTGCCGATGCCGATGCAGAGCTGTTTGTTGTTGTTGAAATTGTTGACGGCGAAGAGTGTCTGGGTGGCACCTGCGCCGTAATTGTGGACCTGCATGGAGCCGTGTCCGTTCTGGCTGCCGCTGGCACCGCCATCGCCGAAATCGAACATCGAGCCGCTGGCGTTGGGAATGCCGATTGAATTTCCCTGTCCGTAATTACTGGGCCAGAATTCGATGTTGCCGGTATCCATGTCGGTGCCGTTGATAATGCCGTCCACATTGGAGCGCACATCCAGGCGCGTGACACGCGTCTGGAAGAAACAATTGGTTGCCGGGAGCCCGATCTTTGAGGGGTCTGCGGTGAAGGCATCCATGGCCGTCCAGATCCACTGTGTCGGCGCGGTACCGGCCTGAAGCTCGAGGTAATACGCCACGCGCGAGTAGGGCGGAAGGTTGTTGGTGTCGGCGAACACGGTGTAAGCCGGTGCCGAGGTAAAGAAACTGCCGTAGATTGGCAGGTCGAAGGTGTAGACGTGCCGGTATCCTTGTGCCGAGGGCACGTTGGCCGCGACAGGCGGGGGGAGGGGCGGCGCGGCGGCGGGGCGCACCAGCACATGTAAGGTGCGGCGCGTATAGTCGGTGCCGGCGTTATTCGCGAAGGTCCAGTCGGGGGAGCTGGTGGGGCGGTTGCCGATGCCGAGCGCTAGCGTGTTGCCGTCGCCCCCCCAGTTGTTCATGGCGAAAAGGGTTTGTGCGGCGGCCGAGTTGTGGAGCTGCATGGAGCCGTGCCCGCCGGGTTCCGGCCGGTCGCCGAAGTCGTAGGTGTCGTTGCTTGCCCCGGGGACAGCGGCCGCGTTGGTGGTGCCGTAGTTATTCGGCCAGAACTCAAGGTTGCCGCCGGTCATGCCGCTGCCATTGATGATGCCGTCGACGTTGGATTTGACGTCGAGGTTGGCGACCGACCGTTGGAAGGACGCGCCGGACGCCAGTGTCGGCACGGCGATCTTGGCGCGGTCGGTCGTGAAAGCGTCCATCGAAGCCCAGAGGTATTGGGTGGTGCCATCCATTTTGACCAGTTCAATGTAGTAGGCGATACGGTCGAACGCATCGATCACCGGCACCGTCAGCGTGCGGTTGACGCGGTACGGGTTGGCCGTGGCGTTGAAGCTGCCGGTGACCGGAATGTCGAGCGTATAGACGCATTCGTAGCCGCTGGCGAAATCGCCGGCGTTGGTGCCGACATGGGTGACGATTTCTGCGGGCAGGGCGGGAGCGTCAACCGGCAGCGTGGTGCCGGGGGCCACCGCGTTGGCATTGGGTGACGCGTCGCGGACGCCGGTGATTGTGAGTGTCAGTGCGGTGCCGGCGGGCTGGCGCGAAGTCAGCAGCCTGACCGTTCGGCGGTCAGCCTCAAGGGTGGCACCGAGCGTAGCGACACCGTGGTCGAGCGCGAAGAGACGCGGGTCGGCGGAGGAAGGGGCCAGCGGTTCAGAGAAGCTGACGGTCACGAGCTGGCGCGAGAAGTCGGCCTGCACCGACACCGGTGTCGGCGGCGTGGTGTCGCTCGCGTCACGGCGGACCAGCACATAGAGCGTCTTGACGGTGAACGTGCCGCCGTTGTTGCTGAAAGTCCAGTCGGGGTGGCCGGTCGGCTGATTGCCGATGCCGACTTCAATCGTGCTGCCGGAACTCCAGTGGTTGAGCGCGAAAACGGTCTGGCCCGCGCTATAGTTGTGCACCTGCATGCAACTGTAGTTGGCGCTGAAGGAGCAGGCATCGCCGAAATCGTATGCGACAGTATCGGCGCCAGGAATGCCGAGCGCGTTGCCCCCGCTGTAGTTGTAGGGCCAGAACTCGATGTTGCCGGACGGCACGTCACCGGTGGCGACGCCGGGCACATTGCAGACGACGTGCAGGTTGTGCACGAAGCGCTGGTACACCGCGCCGGACGCGAGATTGGGAATGCCGAGCTTGTCGGCGCGGTTGGTGAAGGCGTCCATCGAGACCCACACGTACTGGAGGTCATCGCCGGGCTGCTGCTGGAGTTCGAGGTAATAGGCCACGCGGTCAAAACCGCCGACTTCCGCGCTGTTGTCGAACGCGTACGGGATGGTGGCGGTGTAGTTCGGCTGGGTGGCGAGATCGAGTTTGTAAACCGGCGCGTAAGCGGCGGATTCGGGCACGTAGTTCCAATAGCCGCGGGGCATGGGCGGCTTGTATGCGTTGAAAGTGACCTGGCTGCCGGCCGGGATCGTGAGCGGCGACGGCGTGCTCTCGTCATCGATGTCACTGGCGGTGACGGTGTAGGGCGCGCCTTCTGTCTGTTCCGAGGTGAGCAGGGTGACGGTCAGGCGGTCACCGCTGATCGTGGCGGAATCAACCGTGAGGCCGCCGCTGAGCGCGTAATGGGCGGTGTTGGTGGCGCTGTCGGGGGACATCGGTTTGCTGAACACCAGATCGATCTGCGTGCGGTTGGACCGGCCGGATGCGCGAAGCAGGGCAGGGGGCGCGGGCGAGGTGAACGTTACTTGGCTGTTGGCCGGGATCGTCAGCGCGGCGGGCTCGGTTTGGTCCAGGATGTTGTTGAGCGTCACGGTGTACGCGGTTTGCGGGGCCTGCAGCGAAGTGACGAGCGTAACCGTTCGAAGGTTAGCGCCCAGGGTCACAGCCGTGACGGTCAGGCCTTGGTCGACGGCATAGTTCGCCGTGTTGGTGGCGCTGTCGGGCGAGAGGGGTTTGTTGAAGGTGAGGGTCGCGGCGGTCCTGTTGGCGGTGGTGCCGAGTGCGCGGATAGGGGCGGGCTGGTTGGGCGCAGGGGAGGTGCCGATGATGTTGGTGATGGCCGGGAACCAGGCGTTGGCCATTTTGTGGTAGCCGCCGGCGTTGGGGTGCAGGTTGTCCCCCATGTCGCTCAACTCAAGATAGGCATGCATGTCGAGGAAGTGGACGCGGCGACCCAAGGCCTGCTGGGCGGCGACCTTGCCGGGAACGAACGGGTTGAACCAGTTGGTGATGGCGGTGTAGTTCGGTTCGCCGCGTTTCATGAGGGTGGTGACGATGATATGCGCGCTCGGCTGACAGCGCGCGATGCGCGTGACGAGAGCATCGAGGCGGTCGACGGCGTTCGTGAACAGTGTGCCGCCCCCCGAATCATTGGTGCCGATGTGCAGGAGGACCACGTGAGGGTCTTCGATCGCCTCGAACCAGCCGAAGATGTTCTCGTAAAGGCCGACTGAGGGATCGGATATTCGCCAGCCGCCGTGTCCTTCGTGGTTGACTTCAGGCAGGTCGGCCGAAGCGTTGCCGGTCGCGGTCCCGACATAGTCGACGGCGTAGGCCGCGTTCGTGAGCATGTGGTAAAGCGGGGCACGGTAGCCGCCGGCGACCGGCGAGCCGTAGGTGATGGAGTCGCCGAGCGGCATGATGCGGACCGTCAAGGGCTGGGCCGATGCGAGCCCGGTGAACAGAACGAAACCGTAAACAAGCGTCAATGCTTTATACCGGGGCGTCATGTGCCACTCCTTGCTTAAAATGATTGAGGCCCCCGCTAGGTCATGCCAGCTATGACGCGCGGTGAACCTCGCAATTTTCTTAACATTACCCTTTTCTTATGTGTCTCGCAAGCCCTGTATCGGTTGATGGCGGGGCGAGTGAGTGGTCTGCGCGTTTTGAGCGAAGCGTGGGGGTGCGGACGGCCCCGTCCGCGATGTGAACGCGACGCGAAACCTTTTTCGGTGGTTTCTGCCGGATGGTTTAGCTACACTCAAAGTGATTGAGAGTCTGCCGTTATGGTTAAAACGGGTATGTCACCGAAATTCGGATGGATGGCACTCGCGCTGCTGGTCGCCGGGGCGGCGCTGGGTGACGTGCGCATCAATGAGGCCGTCGCCTCGAACCACGATGGACTGGTTGATGAGGACGGCGAGAGTTCAGATTGGCTCGAATTGGTCAATGCCGGCACCGCGCCTGTGGCGTTGGCGGGGTGGGGGCTGTCGGATGATGCCGCCGTTCCGTTCATGTGGACTTTCCCGTCGGTGAATCTCGGGCCGGGCGCGCATCTGCTGGTGTGGGCCTCCAAGAAAGACCGCCGTCCGGATCTGGTGGCCGGTGAGGAACTGATCTTGATCCCGGAGAGAGCCGCATGGCGGTATTGGGACGCCGGTAGCGTGCCGGCCGGCGCGTGGCAGACGACCGCATTCGACGATTCGGCCTGGCCGCAGGGGAACGCCCGCTTCGGCCATCCGTCGGTGCCGGGCGGCACGCCGCTGGCCAGAAGCCCGGCCTCCCAGTTTTATCCGGCCTATTTTTTCCGCAGAACCTTCATGCTGAATGCCGTGCCTTCGGCTGAAGAGGTCGGCGTGCTCAACATCCGTCACCACTTTGACGACGGCGCGGTGGTCTGGCTGAACGGCGTGGAAGTTTACCGGTACAAGATGCCGCCCGGAGCGGTCGGCTACGCGGCCTACGCGGCCTACAATGTGGACTACAACGGCGGCTGGCTGACCAACACGCTTGACAAGGCGCAGGTGCTCGCGCTGCTGCAGCCTGGCAGCAATGTGTGCGCGGTGAGCCTGCATCAGTCGAAGCCGACCACCAGTGACGCGATTTTTGATCTGGGCCTCCGTTTTCTGGCCGGGGCCGACAGGGAGTTGCACACCAACTTCAAAATCAGCGCCAGCGGCTGCGACCTCGTTCTCACGCGTCCGGACGGCACGGCGGCCGATCAGGTGGCGGTTCCGGTGATGCCGTCGGACTGCGCGGCCGGGCGCGCGCCGGACGCCACCGGCGCCTGGCGCGTGCTGCCGGTTCCCACGCCGGGGTTCGCGAACAACACCAACCAGGTCTATGAGGGTGTGGTCAGCACGGTTGTGCCGTCGGTCCAGCCAGGATTCTACGCAGAGCAGATGCTGCTCGCGCTGAGCACGGCGACGCCGGACGCGGTGATCTACTACACGACCGACGGTTCCGCGCCGACTCTCCACTCGCTGCGTTACACCCGCGCCTTCCCCCTCCACAACCGCAGCCTTGAGGCCAACGCCCTTTGCCTGATCAACACCGGCTCCTCGTATGTCACTCCGACAACCCTGCAGCCTAAAGCGTGCATCGTGCGCGCGGTGGCGGTACGCCCCGGCTGGATGGCGTCGCCGCTCTTCGGCGGCACTTGGTTCGTGGGGCCGCAGACCGCGTCGTTCACGGTGCCGGTGCTTTCCCTCGCGTCGGACCACACGAACATTTTCGGCGCGACCGGCATCTATGGCAATCCGACGGCGGCCAATGATTATTATTGGGAGTATCCGCTGAACGTGGAGATGTTCGTGGAGCAGGCGCGCGTGGCGGGCCAGACCATGGGGTTCCGCATCCACGGAGGCTATTCAAGGAACATGGCGCAGAAAACGTTACGCCTTTACGCGCGGTCGGAATACGGCGCATCGGCCCTTGCCTATCCGGTTTTCCCCGACCAGCCGCAGTATGATGCCTATAAGCGCGTGCTGCTGCGCAATGGCGGCAACGATTGGGCGAAGTCCATGATGCGCGACGCGGTCGCGCAGGAGCTGTGCAAGCATCTGCGGCACGACACGCAGGCGTACCGGCCGTCGGCCGTGTTCCTGAACGGCGAATACTGGGGCGTCCACAATCTGCGCGAGCGCTACGACGAGCGTTATCTGGAGCGCGTGTACGGCGTCGATCCGGAACAGGTGGACATCATCGGCTTTCCGTACGGCTCGTCCGTGACGGTGGCGGACGAAGGGTCGGCGGCCGATTTCAACGCGCTGCTGACGTGGCTCTCGACCCACTCGCTCACCGAGGCCTCCGCGTATGCCACGGTGACCGGTCAGGTGGATGTCGCGAACTTCATGGATTACATGCTGGCCAACATGTTCGTGGTGAACAGGGACTGGCCGGGCAACAACATCAAGTTCTGGCGCACGCGCAGCGCGAACACCGCGCCCGACGCGCCGCACGCCCACGACGCGCGCTGGCGCTGGCTGATGTTCGACGCCGATTTCGCGTTCGCGGGCTGGGACCCCGATCCGCCCAGCACAGACATGTGGGCCTGGACCACGTCGACAACCGGCAGCGGCCGGGTCTGCGAAGCGGCCACGCGGCTGTTCAGAAAGCTGCTGGAAAACGCGGATTTCCGCACGCGGCTGCTGACGCGCTACGCCGATGAGCTCAACACCGCCTATCAGCCGCAACGCACGCGCGCGCTGACCGAACGGCTCCGCGATGCTTTGGCGCCTGAAATGCCGCGGCACATCGCGCGTTGGCCCGGTGCGATCACCAGCATGCAGATGTGGTCCAATCAGGTGGCCAGCATCTGGGCGTACGCGCGTGACCGACATGCGTGGGAGTGGCGGCTTATGTGTACGCGCTTCAACCTGAGCACGGCCGAGGTGTGCGTGGCCACTTCGGACCGGGCGCACGGGCGCGTGCAGGTCAATGACATCCTCGTGGACGGCGACACGCTGGGCGTCCCCGATCCCGCGGCGCCCTATCCGTGGCGCGGCTGGTATTTCCGCGAGGTGCCGGTGACCTTGCGCGCGCTGCCGCGCCCGGGCTACCGGTTCGCAGGTTGGGTCGAATCCGGCGACACCAACGCCTGTCTCTCCGTGCTGCCTGTGTCCGCGCTTCAGACGTTCACCGCCCGTTTTGAGCTTGATCCCGACGCGCAGGTGTCGCAGGCGGTTTTTCTGCCCGGCGGCGAAGAGGACTGGGATGACGATGCCTCTTGGGACAGCCTCCGCTTTCCGAACTGGGCGGGCGCGCGCGCGGTCATCCCGCCGCCGACCGTGCCGGACGAGGACGGGTTACCGCGCCGCAATGTGCGTGTGGCCGCGCAGCCGGTGACGGTGGGCCATGTGACCGTCGACAACGGAACGTTCAGCAACCGCATCCGTAACGCGAAGGATGCGCCGGCAGGGTGCACGCTGACGTTCGACGGCGGAACGGAGTCGGCCTCGCTGGCCGTGGTCGGCGACGGCGCGGGCTTTACGGCGGTGGAAGTGGCGAACGGTGTGGTGCTGGCCACCGACCTGCGGCTGGTGGTGAGCAATACGGCGGGCGATGCGGCATACGGTGCGCTGCGCGTGCAGGCGGGATGGAACGGCCCCGGCGGTTTGATCAAAGAGGGGCCTGGGCGCTGCACGATGACCGGTGACGGCAAGGCGTATGGCGGGAACACGGTCATCCGCGAGGGCGTGTTGAGCATGACGCAGCCGTCCGCGCCGTTCGCCGGGGCCGGTGTCTCGATTGAACCCGGCGGCCAGCTTCGCTTGACATCGGGCGATCCGTTGGCGGGGCCGCCACGCACGTATATGTTCGGCGGCACGGTGGCGCTGTCAAGCACCGGGCCTGCGGGCGCGGAAGGAACGGGCGGCCTGTGCTATGCGCCGGGCGGCGTCGCGAACTGGGCCGCCGTGCCGGTGCCGGTCACACTGGCGGGGACCGCTTGCGTCGCTGTGGAGGATAGCTCCGGCGACCGCCTGCTGGGCAACACGCTCGTGCTGGCCGGCGGACTCGGCGGGTCGGCACCGCTGGTGAAACAGGGCGGAGGACGGCTTGTGATCGCGGGGGATGCGACGGACTATGAAGGTGGGGTCACGGTTGCGGAGGGAGGTTTGCAGGCGGATGCGGCGATGCGCAGTGCGGATGTGGTAGTCGCCGATAACGCATGGCTGTGCGGCACCGGCCGCGTGGGCAGCGTGACGGGCAGCGGCTGGATCTCGCCCGGGGCCGGGGGGCCGGGACGCCTTCACGCGCAGTCGGTGGGCGGAGAGATGGACTTCGCGTTCCGCTTCATGACGGCGGGAGATAACAGCGCGGGTAATGATGTGTTGGAGTTGCAGTTCAGCGCGGCACCTTTTTCGAGGCTTCTGGATGCCGGAAACCGCATTCATGTCTATCTCGATGCGCTGCCGCCGGAAGATGGCTACGCGCTGGGCGGTTTTGTGACGGCATCTCCCGAGGATTTCACGCGGTGGATCGCGTTGGCATCGTGGCGCTTTTTTGTGCCGCATCCGTATGGCGGCGAGGTGTTCGAGGGACAGACCTATGCCCCGTGCCCGGTGGCGCTCGACCTGTCGACGGTTGCGGCGGGTACAGGACGCACGCTCAAAATTTCCCGACCCGCACACGGCTATGCGGCGTGGTGCGCCGAGCGGTTCACGCTGGCCGAACGCATGGACGCTGCCGTGAGCGGCCCGCTGGCGGTTGACGCGGACGGCGTGGCCAACCTGCTGCGGTATGCGCTGGGCGCCGGCCGCACAGAGCCGATCACGCCGTATCTGCCGCGCCTCGACCGCGCCGCCGGCGCGCTGGTCTATGCGTATCGCACGCGCGTGGATGATCAGGCTGGATTGACGTATCTGGTGGTTTGCGCCGACGACCTGGCCGCGCCTGCCGCGTCCTGGTCGGAGGCGCGGCTGGACACGGGGCTGACGGTACGCCTGCTTGACGTGCAAGCCACGGATGATCCGGCGGTTGCGGTCACGCGGCTCGAAATCATTCCCGGTCCGCACGCGCCGGTGCGCTTCTTCAGGCTGCGGGTGCAGCAGCCGTGACGGCATGGGTCAACTGCTGTAAAAACGCGCGGCGAGACGCGGATAGATGAACGAAAGCAGGACGAAAAAGAGCGCCGGCAGCAGCCCGCGCGAACCGGCCGCCAGGCAGAAACACGCCTGCGCCATCAGCAGGTTCCGGATGTGACCGCCGATGGTCGCCGGCACCGGTT
>JAGOBZ010000512.1 GCA_017999015.1 Kiritimatiellia bacterium | reverse complement strand
CGCTAGTTTTGGGCAGGGAGCGATTCAACTTTGTTGAATCCGCCCCCGAAGGAGGAGTTAGGAGTTAGGATTTAGGAGTTTTAATACCTTGGAGACAAGGAGGTTAAAAGATTCAAAAAAGGGGGTTTACTTGTGTCCTCATGATGAAGACACAAATTTCCGCGCCCAGATCGAGACTGGCCAGCAGCTCAAACTCAATGGAACGCCCTGCTTTTGTAGGGTGGTTTCGCATTCAATTCCTAAATCCTAACTCCTAATTCCTCCTTGGGTGCGATTCAGTTTCAACTAAACTGAATCGCACCCTTACGCGACACAGACACGGCGTGTGCGCGGGCCGTCGAATTCGCACAGGTAGACGCCTTGCCACACGCCCAGTTCGAGGTGCCCGCAGGTCACGATCAGGTGCAGCGAACAGCCCATCAGAGAGGCCTTGAGGTGCGCGGCGGAGTTGCCCTCGGCGTGTTCGTAGAAGGGCTGCCGCAGCGGCACCATGCGGGCGAGCTGCTGGAGCATGTCGCTGACCACATGCGGATCGGCGTTCTCGTTCACCGTCACGCCGCAGGTGGTGTGCGGCACGAAAACCGTGACCGCGCCGTCGACGATGCCCAGCTTCTGCACCGCCTGCTGCACTTGGCCGGTGATGTTCACGAACTGCTCACGCATGCGGGTCGGGACTTCAAAGTACGTCATGTTTGGCGCCTTTCCTCATCTGCGTTACGCAACACGGGGCTCACGGGGCTGCCGCGGTCTTTAGGCTCGCGCCGAAGCGCGTCTCATACATCGTCGCGCCGATCGTGCGCGCGGCTTCGACCAATTCGGGGTAGGGCTGGTCGGTGATCGTCAAGAAGCCGATCTGGTAGTTTTCGCCGTCGCCGCGTCCGGTCAGCGCCTGGTCGCGCCACTGGAACCAGTGGGTGCCGACATACCGCGGATGGCGCAGGCACGATTCGACAAAGGCGACATAACACGCGGCGCGCTCCGCCTGATTCCGGGTGGACACCAGACCGGTGTGGAACAGACCGCGGTCGAGCGCACCGAAGTGGAACTCGCCGTTGATCATCGGCTTGTCCTCGCTGCCTTCCGGCAGCTCTTTATTTGCCTGCCTCTGATAGATGTTCACACTCACGACATCGCAATATTTCGCGGCGGCGCGGTAGACGCTTGGCGCACCCCAGGCAATGCGGCAGCCGAGATAGAGCTTGTCCGGCGCGGCGGCTTTGACCGCGTCGCGGATCACGCGGAAATACTGCTCGGCGATCTGGCTGTGAAACGCTTCCAAGTCCGCGCCGCAGCGTTTTTCGGAAGGTTTGTTGGTGGTGGCGAGAAAGGCGTCCCACGCGGCGAAATCAGTCCCCCACGCGGCATTCAGCGCGGCGACCGTCGCATACCGTTTTTCTAGCCAGTCACGGAACGCGAGCTTGGCCGGTTGTGTGGCGGGCGAGAGCAAGGCGCTCAGCGCCAGCGCACGGTCGTCCTTGCCCCACGACAGCTCGTTATCCACAAAATACCCGATACACCACGGGTCGTTGGCCGTGCCGGGCTTCTGCTGGTCGCGCGCACGCTGCTGGATACCCTCGATGAATTCTTTCGCGAACGGGTCCGGGAATTTTCCCCACCAGCCGTCCGAGCCCTCGATACGCGGACCGCTGGTGTTCAGGCACACGGTGTAAGGCGTGCGGCGCTTGAGATAGACCTTGTCGTCGGACCAGTTGGCCACGGTGTTGAGCCCCCATGCGCGGATGCGGCGGTGCGCCAGATCCACATGTTCGTCGAACCAGGACTCGCCATATTTGCGCTGCAGGTTCGCTCCGGCGAAATTGAAGGTTTGGTAGGTGTTCTTGTCCTTGTAAAAGCCGTGCGGCGCCCAGCTCGCCTTACCGTAAAACGTGTCGAAAGGCGATCCCTTCTCCGGCAGCCACGTGAAGTAGTTTTCCCGGTACTGGATGCCGGTCTCGGCGCCGTGCCGCACACAATCGACGCCGTGCGAGAAAAAGAGCCGCCCGTCGGGATCCACAAGCCACCAGAGGCCGTCGACCTTTTCGGTGCGGAAATGCCCGGTCGCCTTGAGCTGCGGGCCGCCGGCCCAGCCGCCCCAGGCATTGCGGTCGGCGGCCGGTCCGGCGGCGTTGGCGGCGAGCCACGCCGCCTCCCGCTCCCGGGCCTGCCGCAGCTCGGCCTCGTCATGGATCTTGCCCGGCCACTCGTCGTGGCGGAACTGGCCGAAGCGGTCGACGAACGGCAGGAAGGTGTCGGCCTTGAGCAGTGCGAGCGGCGCTTTGTCCGCTTCGATCTTGAGGATCGCGAAACGCGCCGGCGCGTCGGGCGAGTTGAGGAAGACATGCAGCTCGGCGGTCTTGCGCACATTGAAGGAGCCGCCCTCGATCGCGACGGGATGGCCCCGCATGCCGACCAGTTCAAGCGGCCGGTCGAGCATCCAGGGGCTCAGGCGCAGGCTGGTCTCGATCACGCCGACCGCCCCCGGCGCCAGCAGCGCGCTGCCGCCCGGCGAGTACTCCTTCTGGGTGCGGTTTTTAACGCTCAGATTGACGGTCAGCGCGCGCGCCGCAGCGTTACTGACCGTGACGCGCAGAGGACCGTACTCGGCAAGGTCCATCTCGCCCGCCTTGAAGAACACTGTGGCGCCGGGCCATGTGTAGCGCGTGCCGGCGGTGACATGCACAGTCCGTTCTGCGTCAACACCGAT
>JAGOBZ010000511.1 GCA_017999015.1 Kiritimatiellia bacterium | reverse complement strand
ACGATGAGCTTATTTGCGAAGCGACCTTCCCCGCCCTGTCAAGCGTGCTGACGGTCGGGCAGCAAACCGGCTACTTGATCGCCGAACACTTGGACCGCCTGATGCGCGGTGACCGGCTGAAAAAGAGAATATTCACCAGCACGCCCACACACATTGTCACGCGACGCTCAACCGATGTCGCCGTCATCCCTGACCGTCACATTGCGCTTGCGCTCCAATTTATCTGGAACATGGCCGGACATCAGCCGATCCATGTCCCTGATGTCGTCAAAAAGATCGGCACCTCGCGGCGCTTTGCGGAGATTCAGTTCAAGACCGTCGTCGGGCGCACGATTCTCGAGGAAATCCAGCGTGTGCGTCTGGAGCGCGTCTGCTCCCTGCTGTCAGACACCAACCTGTCCATCAGCGAGATCACGAGCCAATGCGACTTCGCGAACGAATGCTATCTGGCGCGGCTGTTCAAGAAGCGCTTCGGCCGCACCATGAGCGACTACCGCGCCGCCATGCGCGACATGTGAAAAAGCGCCGGCCAAGCCTCACAGCCGGAACTGCGGGATTTTCAGTGTCTCGCCGCCCTTCATGGCGGACAGGTGCGCGTAGATCCCGGACACCGTCGTGTTCAGCGCGCAGGCCGCATCGCAGACCGGACGGCCTTTGAGGAGGATCGCGCGGATGAAGTCATCGGTCAGATAGCCGTGCGAGCCGCCGTGCCCGCCGCCTGGCACGCCTGGCGGCAACGGCGGCTTTTCCTGCGTGACCTTCGAAATGTCCGCCTGACCGGAGTAGCGTTCCTCGAAAGAGCCTTTCTGCCCGTACACGCGGCCTTTCTCCCCATGCGCGCCGGGCATGTCCCAGCTCACGGCCATGCGCGCCATGCCGCCTTCGCTGGTACGGAACAGCGCGATCTCCGTGGCGAACGGGTTGTTGTAGTGGTTCTTGCCCGGCTGGTTGTCGGCCAGCAGGCTCGGCATGGCCAGGCAGGAGACCTCGGTGAATGAACCGCCTGTGACGCAGGTGTAGAAGCCGTTCGAGTGGGTCGGATAATACTGCGGCGGCAAGGCCACGCGCCAATCCTTGTAGGACCCGATGTGCTTGTCCATGTAGTGATAGTATTCGCCCTCGGTGTAGATCAGCTTGCCGAAGCCGCCAGCCTTGTAGATCTCGCGCATCGCGTGGCATTGCGGACGGAACGCTGTGGTTTCAAAGAGCGCGTAGACCAGCCCTGTCGCCTTCACCGTCGCCAGCAGCTCATCCGCCAGCACCAATTGGTCCTCGCCGAAAACCGCCGGCACGGCCGAGGCCACATGCAACCCGCGCTTCAAGCCCTTGATGCAAAGCTCGGCGTGGCTCGGCGCGTCCGTGGCGATGAAGACCGCCTCGATCTCGCGGTCTTTCGCGTACATCTCTTCGCACGAGGCGTAGGTCTTCCTCGCGCCGGTTACCTTGGCCAGCTCCGCGCAGGCGGCGGGGTTCAGGTCGGTCGCCGAGGCGACCTCGACATTCGGGTGGTTCTGGAAGCCGAACGCCGCTCCGAACTTGCAGACCCCGTAACCCGCTATGCCGACCTTGACCTTACGGTCGGAAAACGGCGTCCACGCAGCCGCCTTGACCTTGCCTGCGTCGGTCTCGTCGAAGCCGGCGATTCTTGGCGCTTGGGCCTGTGCAAGCGTCTTGGCCGTCAGCGCGGCTGCTGCGGTCGTTTGAAAAAATGCTCTTCTGGATAGAATGTGTGTCATTGTTTGTTTCTCCGTTTGAGGTTATTCGCGCGAAGTCATCACTTCGTCCAGCCGCATCAACGCGCGTGCGGCAAAGATCATGCAGTTCAGCCAGTCGGTTCCGGTGCTGGCGCGCGAGTCAAAATAGGTGGGGATCGTGCCGTCGGCGCGCTGCATGCGCGTCACGGTGTCGGCCAGCGCCTTGGCTTTCTCGAGATACACCGCTTCGCGCGTGACCGCATACGCGTTGGCGAAGGCGCGGATCATGTCGGCGGACGAGGCGTCGATCGGCGTGTAATAGTGGTACTGTTCCAACGCGCACGGCATTTGCCAGTTGGCCGAGTCGAGATGGGTCAGCGGTTGGCTCCAAACCGTGAATTGGTCTTCGCACCAAGCCAGCAACTCGCGCGCCTGAGGCAGGAGCGTTGGTTCTGCGGCCGACCGAACGAACAGATAACCGGAAAACTCGGCGGGCTTGCCCTTCTCAAGATTCTCGTAGGGCGGGGTGGGCTGCATGTCTTCGAACTGGCCTTCCCAATTGTACGTGGCGAACGGTCCGTGCGTCACGTATTGGCGTGTCGCGGCGGCGCAGGCCGAGTAGGCGGTGTCACCCGTGAGCTGCGCGGCACGCTGGAAAAGCGCCTCGAAATACCCTTCCGGAATGACCACATTCGCGCTGACAGGCAAGCCGTTTGACTCCCAGATCTTCAGGTGCCACGACCCGTTGGGCAACTGGAGCGCGCGGAGCGTTTGCGCGATGTTCAAGGCTGCGGTGCGATAGTTCACATCCTGCGTGGCGTCGTAGAGAAGAAGGTAAGACAGGGCCGCTTCGGGCGGATAGATCATCATATTCTGGCCCTTGTACGTGGCGGCGGTGCGCTTACTGCCCCAATAGGTCGGCGGCAAATGGGCGAGCGGCGCGCCTGCAGGCTGACTGTTTGAAATCAGCCAGTCTGCGGACGCCCGCGCGATGGCCAGTGCGTTCGTTCGT
>JAGOBZ010000510.1 GCA_017999015.1 Kiritimatiellia bacterium | reverse complement strand
CCGCAGGACTGCCTGAAACTGGCCGACGGCCAGACCATCGGCATGCCGGTCAACACGCCGCAGCAGATCTGGGACACGATGGACACGCTGGCCAAGGCCGGCCTGCCGCTGCACCTGAGCGAGATCACCATCACCTCGCCCAACAACGACGCGCGCGGCCAGCAGATCCAGGCGGTGCTCACGCGCAACCTTTACCGCACCTGGTTCAGCGTGGGGCCGATGATGGGCATCACCTGGTGGAACGTGGTGGATGACTGCGGCGCGCCGGGCGAGCCCTCGGTTTCCGGCCTGTTCTCGCGCGACATGGCGCCCAAGCCGGCCTTCCATGCGATGAACAAGCTGATCAACGACGAATGGAAGACGCGGCTGACGCTCAAGGCCGGCGCGGACGGCAAAGTCGCCTTCCGCGGCTTCAAAGGCACGTACCGCGTGAGCTGGAAAGATGCCGCCGGCGCCGAGAAGCAGGCCGAATTCCGGCTCGCGAAAGACGGCGACGGACTTTGAGCGTTTCTGGCGAATAGATCTGGTGCGGCAGCAAGCGGTATTCCTCGCGACACCGTTTTGGCACGGACGGTCAGGAAAGCGGTGCAGGCGTCCCGCCTGCTTACAGCCTCATCCCCATTGCATGCTTAGCGGCTGGACGAGCGGACGCTCGTCCCTCCCCCTTGCGGGAAGAGCACCGGGAGGGGCAGGGCCGACGCATCTAATTTCTTGTCTTTACGGCCTTTCCCCCACGATATTGGCCCATTGAAATCATTTCCCCCGTGTCGGGATTCTGTGAATCAACGTGCCAAGGGAGGCAATGTGGAATTAAGATTAAGCTCGCCGCCCGCGGAACGGGAACAAACGATGGGGTAACCTTATCCGCAGATTACGCAGATTACACAGATTGAACCCATATCTGCGGAAATCTGCGTAATCTGTGGACAGAAACTTGAAGTTGCCGACAAAACCGCCGCGCGGCGATGCCGCAAATGATCAAGGGGGTAACGTTCAACGCTCAAGTTATGGACGAGTTTACGAAGAGGCCTGACCCCCAATCTTAATCTTTCCCACAAACGCAATTCTGACGGTATGAGTCAAATTTAAGATGCGTCAGCCCTGCCGGGAGGGGCAAGCGTCTGCTTGCCCGCTGGACGAGCGGACGCTCGTCCCTCCCCCTTGCGGGAAGAGCACCGGGAGGGGCAAGCGTCTGCTTGCCCGCAGCCGACGGCACCCTTGCATGCCCAGCGGCTGGTCGCGCCCGTTGTTGGGCGCGTCTGTATAAAACGGCGGCACAAGCTGCGCATCTCTCGCGGCCCGGTCGTCTTTACACGCCGCTCAGCGCCGAAGCTGACGCGCGGTCCAGATAGAGCGCGCACGCCGGATGCCGCTGCAGGACCGAGGCCGGGCAGAACGGCGTGACCGGCCCCTCCACCGCGCCTTTGACGGCCTCCGCCTTGCGCGCGTCCGGCACCGTGCAGACGATGTGCCGGCTCTTCATGATTTGCGGGATGGACATCGAGAGCGCCTGCGAGGGCACCTCGTCGAGCGAGGCAAACCAGCCCTCGCCCACCTGCTGGCGGCGGCAGGCCTCGTCCAGCGCCACGACCAGGTACGCGGCTTGGGCCTCGAAATCGGCCGGCGGGTCATTGAAGGCGAGATGGCCGTTTTCGCCGATGCCCACGCAGGCGACATCGATCGGCGCGGCGTCGATCAGCCGCTTCAGCCGGTTGCACTCCGCCGCAAGATCCGCCGCCTCGCCATCGACCTCTACGAAAGCGCACAGCGGGGCCGGCAGCGCGCCGGCGAAGCGCTGGCGCAGATAGGCGCGGAAACTGGCGCGGTGCGTGACCGGCAGCCCCACGTACTCATCCAGATGAAACGCCGTGACCTGCGGCCACGCGATGTCGGGCGCCTGCGTCAGCGCCTGCAGAAAACCGAACTGGCTGGCGCCGGTCGCCACGATCAGCCGGGCCTCGCCGCGCTCGTCCACGGCCTGCCTGAGCGCCGCCGCCGCATCCGCCGCCGCCGCGCGCGCCATCTCTTCAGAATCCCTCGAAACATAAACGGTCATAACGTACTCCCGCGCGTACCTTACCGCTTCCTCTGGGCAGTCTCAATGGCATCGTTCGGAAAAAACGTGCAAAAAAGGCTTCAGCGCGTCTTGCGGTAGTCACGCATGGTGCAGCCGAACTGCCGGCGGAAGAGAGCGCTGACATGGCTTTCGGAATCGAAGCCGCAGGCGTGCACGACCTCGCCGATCTGGCGGTTGGTCTCGCGCAGCAGCGTGCAGACGCGTTCGAGGCGCACGCGCTGGATCTCGTCCAGAATCGTGTGGCCCAGCGAGTCGCGGAACCGGATCTCGATGAGGCGGCGTGAAGCCGAAACATGGCGCGCCACATCCGGCACGCTGATGCCCGAGCAGGCGTTGAGGGCGATGAACTCCAGCGCGCGCACCACCATGCCGTCGCCGATCTGCATCGCCTCGGTCGAGCGCCGCGACACGACGCGCAGCGGCCCGTACGTGATGGTCGAACGTTTGCGGACCGCGCGACGCATGAGGCCGTCCAGCACCTGCGCGGCCTCGTAGCTGGCGCGCTCGGCATCAAACAGGATGCTCGACATCGGCGGCTGCGTGGTCTCGCAGAGGTCCTCGTCATTGTCCACGCTCAGCACCGCGACCTCGGCCGGCACAGCGATCCCGGCGCGTGCGCAGGCGTCCAGGACC
>JAGOBZ010000049.1 GCA_017999015.1 Kiritimatiellia bacterium | reverse complement strand
CTGCCGCCAACGCCACCCCGCCCAGAATCAGCGCGGGCACCGGAACGTGCGACCAGTCGCCGGCCAATCGCGTCAGCGCCGGACTCATGTTCGAAACCGGACGTCCGCCGCTGAGCACCAGCGCCAGGCCGCGCGCGGCGGTCATCATGCCCAGCGTGGCGATGAAGGGCGGCACGCCGCCACGCGCGACAAACAGGCCGTTGATCCCTCCGCATGCGGCGCCCGCCGCGATCCCGGCCGCGATCGGCACCCACAGCGGATACATGCCGGGATGGGCCAGGTGCGCGGCCACGACACCGGAAAGCGCGACCACCGACCCCAGCGACAGATCGACGCCGCCTGTCAGCAGCACCCACGTAACCCCGACCGCCAGCAGGCCGTTGATCGAAACCTGCCGCACCACATTGGTCAGGTTGGGCACCGAGAGAAAATGCGGGCGCAGCAGCGTGAGAACCCCGCACGCCGCCAGCAGCGCCGCCACAAGCCCGAGCCGCGGCCCCCACACCATCAGCCCGCGCGCCAGACTCTGTCGATCAAACCGGTAATGCATATGACAACACCTCTTCCTGCGTGACGGAGCACGGATCCAGCTCAGCCGTCACTTGTCCCTGCCGCATGACGACCAGCCGATCGGCCAACGCCATCAATTCAGGCAACTCCGACGAGATCAGCAGCACCGCGCAGCCTTGATCGGCCAAACCGGCGATCAGCGTGTGCACGTCGCGCTTGGCGCCGACATCAATTCCGCGTGTCGGCTCGTCCAAAATCATCAGCCGCGGCCGGCCGAGCAACGCGCGCGCGATCACCACTTTTTGCTGATTGCCGCCGCTGAGCTGCTCCACCGCCTGATCGGGATCGGACGTTTTGATGCCGTTCGCGGCGATCGTTTGCGCCGCGATGTCAGCTTCGCGCGCGCGCCGGATAAACGGCCCCCGGCAGCAGTCGGCAAGATGCGCAAGCGTGATGTTTTCCCGCACCGAGAGCAGCGGCACCAGGCCCGAACCGCGCCGGTCCTCCGTGACCATGCCGATCCCGAGCCGCATCGCCTCGGCCGGACATCGCACACGCACGGGGCGGCCGTCCACCCGGATCTCGCCGGCGGCGGCGGGCGCGAGCCCGAACACTGCGGCCGCAACCTCGCTGCGCCCTGCCCCCATCAGGCCGGCGAGCCCCACGATCTCGCCGCACCGCACCGTCAGACTCACGTCGTGAAACGCGCCGGGACGCGAAAGCCCACGCAGTTCCAACAGCCGCTCGCCCGGCGCGGCGCGTACACGCAAACGGCCTGCGGAGAGTTCGCGTCCTACCATCGCGGCGATCAGTCCGGCTTCGCTGAAACGGTCGGCGCGGTCGGTGCACACCCGTTCACCGTCGCGCAGCACCGTGATGCGGTCGGCGATGCGAAACACTTCATCCATCTTGTGCGTGATGTAGACGATAGCGGTCCCGCGCGCTTTCAGGGTACGGATTGAACGGAAGAGCGCCTGGACCTCGCGCTCCGAAATGGCGGCGGTCGGCTCGTCCATGATGATCGCCGCAGCATTTGCGCCGATAGCACGCGCGATCTCGACCGTCTGCATGCCCGCCACGCTCAGCGTGCGCATCGGCGCATCGACCGGCAGGTCCAGGTCCAGCAGGCCGAGCAGCCGGCGCGCCTCGCGGCGCAGCGCGCGGCGGTCGATCGAGCCCGGCAAGCGTCCGCGCGGCTCGCGCCCCAGCAGCAGGTTTTCCGCCACGCTCAACTCAGGCACAGGCATCAGTTCCTGATGCATCATCACGATGCCGCGCCGCAAGGCGTCGTGCGGCGAACGCAACGCCACGCGCCGGCCGCGCACACGCACCGTGCCGGCATCGGGACGGTGCAGGCCGGCCAGCAGCTTGACCAGCGTCGATTTGCCCGCACCGTTTTCTCCCATCAACGCGTGCACCTCGCCGGGCCGCACGTCAAATGAAACGTCTCTCAGCGCCCGCACGCCGCCAAACGACTTGCCGACCCCGCACGCTTCCAGCACCGCCGCATGCTTTTCATTATCCAGCATAGACAGATCACAGCATGTCACAGACCGTGCAAACGATCAAGCCAGCGATTTATTACGAGTTCGACAACCGCATGGACGCGACCTCGTCCGTCTACTTCAACACCGGGGAGATGAAAGCGC
The DNA here is from genome assembly GCA_017999015.1 of Kiritimatiellia bacterium. Classification (GTDB taxonomy): domain Bacteria; phylum Verrucomicrobiota; class Kiritimatiellia; order RFP12; family UBA1067; genus DUPH01. Next base: position 10,193 of record JAGOBZ010000049.1, on the reverse strand, counting down.
AGGGCGCGGCAGTGCCGACAAAAAAAGAGCGGCGGGCAGACCTGACGTCCACCGCACCGCCCTATGACCGGACTCAGGAGGCTAACTCCTAAATCCTAATTCCTGAATCCTGCCTACTCAGGGCTTGCCGTACACTTCGACCTCGGTGTAGTGGTTCATCTCGTTCGAGGTGTTGCCCTTGCTGGAGAAGCGGACATAGCGCCCCTTCACGCCGTTGACGGCGAAAGGACGGCCCTCGTTGGTCTCGATGTACTCTTTCTCTTTGCCTTCGCCCAGCTTCGACGAATTGTCGTGGTCGTTGTTGAAGACCGTCACGACGCCGTCGATGAAGTCCGGGTCATTGGAGATCTGGCAGAGCACGTCGCGATAGACGCGCGCCTCGCCGTGGTAGTGCCACACGCACGCGGCGTAGATTTCCTTCTCCGCACCCAGATCGACCTGCACCCACTGCGTGCCGGGGCCGAGTTCGACATACGTCGCGGCGTCATGCTCTTTGTCGCCGTCCGTGATGAACGCCAGCTCGCCGATGATCGGCTCCGGATCACTCGACGTGACCTTGCAGTCCTTCGAGAGCACCTTGTCGGCGCCGGCCGGAACATCGATCGGCTGACGCGGCTTGCCGCCGCGGGCCTGCTCGAGGTTCGGCGAGCGGATGTCTTTGGGCGTACCCGTGAACTGCGGTTTCGGCAGTTCGATCTTCAACTGTACCTTGGCTCCGTCCTGCGCGCCCGCCACCACGGCGAGGCCCGCCACAACAGCCGCCAGCATCATACCAGTGTGTTTCATGTGTCCCTCCTTTGTTACTCTGTTCGTGTTTGTCCGACCTGTCCGACCCGTCAGACCTGTCCGACCCGTCAGACCCTAAATCCTTCGCTTCATTGAACGGCGGGAAAAGCGCCGTATTGCCTCACCGGGCTACGCACCCGGTCCATCCATGCGGGTTGCGCGCGCGCGACCAGCGCACCGCAACCGTCCAGCGCCGCGCAAGCGGCGCAAATCTCGCTCCAGCCCAGTCCAAGACAGGCGGTCGAGAGCGCGTCCGCCACCGCTGCCGTCGGCGCGTACGACCAGGCGGCCGGATGCCGCGCCGCCGCCACACCCCGCCGCACATCCACGACGTGCGCGCCCTTTACGTCAAAACCCGACCCGCTGAGCGCGCCGCCGCTGAGCCGCACGTGGCGCAGGCCGGCGCGTTCACGCCAGTCGCCGCCCACGTCCACCGGCCAACCCGGCCGGCCGTCGCCCATACTGCCGCGCGCAACCACGGTGCTGGTGCCGCTGTGCATCAGGAAATCGGTAAAGTCCCAATCCTCCGACAGCATGCGGCAGGCCATGTCCAGCGCATAGCCCTTGCCGATGGCCCCGAAATCCAGCTCCAGCGGCGAGGCGCGGCCCAGCCGGTCAGGCTGCACCGCGACCAGCAGATTCGCGGTGTCGATGACCAGCCGGCGCATGCCGCACGCGGCCAGGGCGCTTTCGCGCTCCTGCGGTGTCAACGCTCGCCAGCGGTGCTTGACCTCGCGCAGGGCGTCCATCACCGGACCGACCGTCACGTCGAACGCGCCTTGCGTGGCCGCGCAGACACGCGTGGCGGTCAGCAGCAGCTCCATCAGTTCCGGGGCCACGCGAAACGTCTCGCCCGGTTTCAGGCGGCTGATCAGCGCCACCTCGCTTGCGTCGAGATAGCGGCTGAACAGCTCCTCCAGACCGTCCACCTTTTTGAACACCGCATGGGCCGCGCTCTGGGCGAGCTGCTGATCCTCTGTCGCAATCAGCAGCTCGAACACCGTCGACATGGCCTGGTGCTCAAACTTGTGGACCTGAGATGTCATAGAACAACGCCGCGCTACTCCTTGCGTCCGCCGGTGAGCAGCATCCACGCCGAGACGGCCAGGAACGCCATGCCCACAAGGCGGTGGCTCCAGAGCATCGCCCACTGCCAGCCCTCGCCGAACCAGGTCATCATCGGCGCCACCGCCGTGAAGACCACGCCGACACCCAGCAGCATGACGACCATCCAGAGCGCGTTGCGCCGGGTGTTCGCGATGCGGCGCCCGCCGCGCAGCCAGATCAGTGCCACCAGGCAGGCCGCGAAGAGTCCGCCGCCCACCATGTGGAAGACCAGGATATAGCCGGTCATCAGATGGAAGAACCAGCCCAGCAGCCCCGAGAGCCCCAGGTAAATGCTGGCCAACGCCAGCGCGGTCGCCGCCCCGCGGTCGATCAGCACCATCAAGTGCTCGGCAGGCTTGCCGTACGGAACGCCGCCCTTGGCGAGCAGCGCCGGCACCGCTGCGGCCGTGAAGGCCACCGCGACCAGCACCAGGATCACGAAGACCGCCCAGAGGAAGATCTTGAAGAACGGACGCATCAGGAAGGTGGTGCCGAAGACCTTGTTGTAGCTGCCGCTGAGGCCCATGAACTCGTTCTGCGCCTTGACCAGCGTGCGCGCGGTCAGCAGCGGTCCGGTCGACGCAACCTTGGCGAAGAAGAAGGCGGAACCCACCGTGTGGCAATCGGCGCATTTGGCCGGCCGGGCACCGCGGGCCATACGCGCGGGACGCACGTCATGCCCCACCGCCCAGGAGACCGGTTCCGCGGCCTTCTCGACCTTGGCGTTCAGGCTGCCGTCGGCAGTCAGTTCCCAGACCTGGCCGTGCGCGACGTAAACCGCGCGGGTGTGCCCGGCCTCGGCGAGACGCTTGAGCGCGGCTGCGACCATCGTCTCGGTGATCGAGCAGGCGCTGCCGCCCAACTCCTTGACATTCTTGGCTGCGTAGGCGGACACCAGCGCGGTGAAGGCGCCGTCTTTGTACCAGCCGACCGCCGGCGCATCGGACTTGGCCGGCGCGTTGGTGCTGATCATGGCATCGGCATCGCCGCCCCGGAAGTAGAGCGTATCGCCGTAGACGACCGCGCCAAAGCCGTTGGTCGCGGCCGCCGCCGAGGCGTCGAGCGTCTGCAAGAGGTTCGACAACAGCTTCTCATTGTTCTGGCGCGCCTCGAGCTGCTCATCGTTCATCTTCTCGGTGTCAGCATGCGGATCGAAGGCCGGAATGACGGCAATCAGGTTGGTGGCGGTCTGGTAGTAGACCCCATCCGCCTGCGTCGTGTCGCCGGCCGGTTCGGCATAGCCGTCCAGATGCTTCTTGAAAAGCTTGCCGCCGATCGCCAGCACCGGCGTGCCTGGAACGTTGGGATCGGTCGCAAGCGTGCCCAAAAGCGCCCCGATCTGCTCGCGCACGTCCAACAAACCTGCGCAGGCCGCCGTCACGGTTTCGGGACGGAGTGGCGAGATCGACGCGGCGTCGTTTTCGGAACGCACGCCCCAGAAGGCGGGCCACGTCATGCGGCGCGGCTCGATCTTGTCCGCTTCGTTACGCACGAAGACCGGCTCCAGAATGAACGGCTGCGGCGTGGCCCAGCGGGCGCGCCCATAGACGCCCATGCGGTTGGCGCGTGAGGTGCGCACCTCCGCCAGCATACCTTCATCCGTCACACCCGCGTGGCAGGCCGTGCAGCTCAGCTCCTTGAAGTGGCTGACCGGTATGCCGACGTGCTTCGGCGCGGGGGCGCCATGTCGGCCGGCGCGGGCGAGATCCGTCCCCATGTGGCAACCCACGCAGCTCGCGCTGGCGCGGGTCTTATCCATCTTGCCTGTGGTGTCGCCTTCGTAGCCGCGCGCGATGGCATGGTCTTCGCCATTGCCGTGGCAATCGGCGCAACTCATGCCGGCGCGCAGATGCACATCACCGTCAATGTCTTTATGCGGCATGCCGGCCTGAGACGTCGAGTGGCAGTTCAGACAGTTTTCATTGCGCGGCGCACCGACCTGCAGCACTGTGCGGTTCTTGGCGTCGAACTGCCGCGTGTCATAGACCACGTGCGGCGGCACGGCATAGACTGCGTCGTCACGGTTCAGGCCGCGCAGCACGCCCCAGTAGTCGGCCACGCGCGAGCCCATGCCGCGGATCTCGCCCAGTCCGATGGCGCCGGTGGCTGCCCAGCGGAAATTCTGGCGCAGGATCAAGCGCACCCACTCGCTGTGGTCATAGTCCGTGCTCTGGCTGTGGCAGGCGAAGCAGTTGATTTCGACGGGCCCCGACACGTCCCAGCGGGCATGCGGCCCGCCTTCGGCGTAGAGGTCCTTGGGGTCGGCGCGGTCGCCGCCCGGCATGTGACGGCCAAAGGTATAGGTCCACTCCCAATCGGTCATGCCAAGCTGGCCGGGCGTGTGGGTGCCCTGCCAGCCTCGCAGGCTCATCGGGATCTGCGACCCGCTGAGCGGATCGATCAGGAACCAAGGCTCGCCGCGACGGCCGTGCGCCGTGTTCGTGCCGGACATGTTGAAATGCCAACCGGACGCGATGGCGTCGTAGTCATGGCACTGGCCGCAGGTCTTGCGCGTGCTCAGCGGCAGAGCGTTGGGCGTGCCGGGCACGATCGCATCGCCGAATTCGTCATTCAAGGCGAGGCGGTGCACCGGCGTGTTACGTCCGCCGTCCCAGTGCGACTCGACCGTCGCGAACGCCGAGACCGCCGCGCAGGCCAGTGTGATAGAGAGAAGCTTTTTCATTCGATTACTTCCTGTCCGTCCGACCTGTCAGACCGGTCGGACTTGTCGGACCTGTCCGCTGCTTAAACGTGAAACTCTTCCGGCTTGAACGTGATGGTCTTGCGCTCGGCGACCGAACGGTTGGCCGCCAGCACCGCCACCGCCGATTCATAGGCGAGGGGGGCCGGGCAGGTCAGCAACTCGGGCTTGTTGCGACGCACGGCAAGGAAGAAGTTTTCCAGATGGGGCATGTGCGCCGGCTTGAGCAGGTCGACCGGCAGCGGCCAGCCATCGGCCTCGGCGGTCACGCGCACGTCGATCGCCGCGTTGGAGGTGACGGTCGCGGCCACCGGTTTCTTGACCGGCAGCACCAGTCCCATCTTGGCGAACGGGTCCCAGTTCGGCACGCCGTCGCGCACTTCGCGCTGCACCGCGTTGCCGCGGGCCGCGATCTCAGAGATGGTGAGCGAGCCGTTCTCACCCATGAACTGCTCGTAGAAGCCGCCGCGGCTGGAGGTCGTCAGCACCTGGTAATAGGCGCGGTTGACGACGCCCTCCTTGGTCTTGAACTCATAAATCGCCATCACATTGTCGTTCATCTGGCGATTGTAATAGTCGTTGCCGCCGACTGCGGTGACCGAGATGGGCACGCAGTCCCAGACCCAGAAGAAGAGATCGATCTGGTGCGAACCGAGGTCGACCATCGGACCGCCGCCGTATTTGTCGAACCAGCGCCAGTTGAGGAACTGCTCCATGTTCTCGTAACCATATTTCTGGAGCGTGTCGGTCGGGATGTTGAGGCGCTCGCGCACGGTCAGGAAGGGAGCGACCGAACGGTTCCACTGGCCGTAGGCATGGGTCACGCGGCCCAGCATCTTGGCCTCGCGCATCACGCGGTTGATCGCATGCATGTAGCGCGGGTTCGAGCGGCGCTGGTGGCCGATCTGCAGGATCTTGCCGGTGCGGCGCTGACCCAACACCATCTCCTTGGCCTTCTCCAAGCGGTTGGACATCTCCTTTTCGCAGTAGACGTGCTTGCCTTTCTCCATGCAATAAACGGAGTGCTCGGCGTGCATCCAGTCCGGGGTCGCAATGATCACGCAATCGATGTTCTTGTCCTCTTTGTCAAGCATCTCACGGTAATCTTCGTAGACGTTGACCTCGTGCCCCAGCGAACGCAGGCGACCGCGCGCCATCTTGCGGCGGTAGTCCCAGATATCGCAGACCGCCTTGAAACGCACGCCGGGGATCTTCATCGCGGCGTCCGTCAAAATCTCGCCCTCGGCACCGTAGCCGATCACGGCCACATTGACCTGGTCATCCTTGGGACCGATGGTGTTTGCCTCTTGGCTCAGGATATTGAAGGTCGGCAACACGGCGGCAGCAGCGGCCGTCGACTTGAGAAACATCCTCCGATTGAATATCGTCGTCTCCATCGTCTTACTCCTTTGATCGTTGAATGACTACGCCCGGGCGTCCATACCCCCCCTGAAGCATTGATCCACCGTCCTTCTCCGATTCGTGGCCTGATTAAATCAAAAAAAGGGCGGTCCGTCATGTCCACCATTCGGTTCTTTTCTTTCTTTTTCGTTTTCTGCAAACGACTACGCCACGCTTGACCCCATGTGGTCTTTCCCCGTAGAATACCGACCACGAACGAGGAGGGCTTAGCATGAAGAGAAACCGTTTTACACGCCGCGGCTTTCTGGCCGGATCTGCATCCCTATTGGCCGCATCGGCGCTGACCCCGGCCTGCGCCACCTTGGGGGGACGGCGCTGCGCCGCCGACCGCGTCACGTTGGGCAAGACCGGCATCAAGCTGAGTCGGCTCGGTATCGGGCTCGGCAGCAACAGCGGCAACGTGCAGCGCAACCTCGGCCAAGAGGCGTTCAACCGTCTGGTGCATGACGCCTACGACCGCGGCATCCGATATCTGGACTGCGCGCAATCCTACAGGACCTTCGAATGGATCGCCAGCGCGATCAAAGACCTGCCGCGCGACCAGCTCTTCATCATGTCCAAGATCGGCGGCAATCCGGAGAAGCCGGACGAGGTGATCGACCGCCACCTGAAGACCTTCCAGACCGACTACATCGACTGCATGCTGCTTCACTGCGCCGTCACGCCGACCTGGCCGCAGGAGCGCGCCCGTCTGATGGAGGCGATCGACAAGGCGCAGGCGCAAGGCAAGATCCGCGCGAAAGGCATCTCCTGCCACTCGCTTCCGGCGCTGCGCGTCGCCGCGTCTTCAGACTGGGTGGAGGTGAATCTGGTGCGCGTCAACCCCCAAGCCAAGCATACGGACAGCGAAGCGATGAAATGGGACGCGCCCGGCACGACCATCGAGCCGGTTCTGGAGCAGATCAAGATCATGCGTCAGAACCGCCACGGTATCATCGGCATGAAGCTGGTCGGCAACGGCGACTTCACCAACGCCGACGACCGCGAGAAGGCGATGCGGTTCGCCATGTCGCTGCCGGAGATCGATGCCGTCACGATCGGCTTCAAGAGCGCGGCCGAGATTGACGAGTCGATTGAACGCATGAACCGCGCCCTGGCCGGCTGAGACAGGTGCGGCGCCATATCCCTCAGTGCGCTTCGAGCCAGGTGTCGCCGACGCCGACGCTGACCTCGAGCGGCACGCCGATGTCGAGCACGGTGGTCATGGCCTGTTTGACCAGGTCACGCACGGCGCCGACCTCATCTTTGGGCACGTCGAAGAGCAGTTCGTCGTGGATCTGCAGCACCATGCGCGTGGCCAGGCGGCGCTCGTTCAACTCGCGGTGGACGCGCACCATCGCCAGCTTGATCAGATCCGCCGCCGTTCCCTGCACCGGCGTGTTGATGGCGTTGCGCTCGGCCGACTGGCGCGAGGTGGCGTTGCGCGAGTCGATGTCGCGCAGGAAGCGGCGGCGGCCCAGCAAGGTCTGCGCGTAGCCCTTTTCGCGGGCGTCGGCGATGGCGCGCTCCATGTAGGCCTTGACGCCCGGATACTGCGCGAAGTAGGTCTCGATCAGTTCCGCCGCCTGCTTGCGCGGCACATTCAGGCGCTGGCTCAGGCCGAAGGCGGAGATGCCGTAGATGATGCCGAAGTTCACCATCTTGCAGGCCGAGCGCATCTCGGGCGTGACGAGTCCCGGCAGGACGCCGTACACGCGCGTCGCCGTCTCGGTATGGATGTCCGCACCGCGACGGAACGCCTCTATCATTCCCTCGTCGCGGCTGAGCGCCGCCATCACCCGCAGCTCGATCTGCGAGTAGTCGGCCGAGAGCAGCACATGCCCGCCATCGCGCGCGACGAAGGCGTTGCGGATGCGCTGGCCGCGCTCGGTGCGGACCGGGATGTTTTGCAGGTTGGGCTCGGCTGAGGAGAGCCGGCCGGTTTCGGTCAGGGCCTGCGCAAAGGAGGTGTGCACGCGGCCGGTGGCGGGATCGATACAGGCCGGCAGCTTGTCCACGTAGGTGGATTTGAGTTTGCTGCACATGCGGTATTCAAGGATCTGCGGAATGATCGGATGCCGGTCTTGCAGTTTGGCCAGCACGTCTTCGCTGGTGGCGTACTGGCCGGAGGGCGTGCGCGCCGCGTCGGGATCGATCTTCAGGTGGTCGAAAAGGATCTCGCCCAACTGCTTGGGCGAGGCGGGATTGAAGTTGCCGCCGCCCAAGTCGCGGATGCGGAGCTCGAGCTGGAGCAGTTCCCGGTCCAGCTCGCGTCCGTAGGCGCGCAGCTCCTCGGCGTTGATGCGAACGCCCTCGCTTTCCATCTCCAGCAGCACGGGAATCAGCGGTTCCTCGCACTCGGTCAGCGCGCGCAGGCAGCCGGCCTCCTGCGCCTCGCGGCGCAGCAGATGGTCGAGCTGCAGGGTCACGTCCGCGTCCTCGGCGGCGTAGTCGCAGATCTCTTCAGGCCGCCGGTCGCCCATGTTGCCCTGCTCGACGCCCTTCTTCTTTTCGCCGATCAGCGCCGTGATGGGGATGGGCGTGTAGCGCAGATACTGGCGGGCCAGATGGTCCATGCCGTGGCGCTCGGAGGCGTCCAGCACATAGTGGGCGAGCATGCTGTCATGGAGCTCGCCGCGCAGCGCGACACCGTACTGGCGCAGGATCGTGAGATCGAACTTGGCGTTGTGGCCAATCTTGACGGTGAACGGGTCGCCGAACAGCGGCGCGAAGCGCTGCAGCAGGGCGCGGCAGGCCTCGCGCTCCTCGGGCACCGGCACATACCACGCCCGCCCCGGTGCGGTGGCGAACGAGAGGCCGACCAGCCGGTCGTGGCGCGGGTCGAGGCCGGTGGTCTCGGTGTCGAACGCCCAGGCCGGTGCCTCGTCCAGCGCGCGCAGCAGTTCGCCGAGCTGCGCCTCGGTCTGTGCGCAGACGTAGGTGTGCGGCACGTCGGCCAGCGTCTTGCAGGCGTCCTCCGGGGATGGCGCGCCGCCCTCGAAGGCGTCACCCAGCAGCCGTTTGCCGAGCGCGAACAGTTCGTATTTCGCGAGCACGGCGCGCAGCCGCGCCGTGTCCGGCTCGCGGCGCGCCAGTTCGTCCAGCTCGACCGGGACCGGCACATCGGTACGGATCGCGGCAAGCATGCGGCTCTGGCGGGCGCTCTCCGCGCCGGCCGCGACCCGCTCGGCCAGCTTGCCCTTAAGGTCGGCGGCGTGCGCCAGGATCGTTTCGATGTCGCCGTACTGCGCGAGCAGGGCGGTGGCGGTCTTCTCGCCCACGCCCGGAATGCCCGGAATGTTGTCCGAGGCGTCGCCTGCCAGGCCGAGGTAATCGATCATCTGGGCGGGCGAGGTGAGGTTCCAGTGGCGGCAGACAGCCTCGACATCGTAGATCTCGGCCGGCGCGGCGGCCTTGCCGGGGCGGAAGAGGTAGGTGGCGGGGCCGACGAGCTGCGCCACATCCTTGTCGGGCGTCGCCAGGTAGGTGGTCCAGCCGGGTCGCGCGGCGGCGCGAGCGGCCAGCGCGCCCATGACGTCGTCCGCCTCAAAGCCGTCCACGCGCAGGATCGGCAGGCGCAGTGCCTCGGCCAGCTCGATCGCCATGGGGATCGCCGCGGCGAGGTCTTCGGGCATCTTCTGACGCTGCGCCTTGTAGAGCGGATAGCGCTCATGGCGGAAGGTCGGGGTGGTCGAATCCAGCACCAGCGCGACATGCGTGGGCGCCTGTTCGTTCAGGATCTGCAGCAGCATGTTGGCGAAACCGGTCAGCGCAGAGGTGTTGATGCCGGTGCTGGTCATGCGCGGGGTTTTAAGAAATACGAAATGTCCGCGGTAGAGCAGCGGCATGACATCGATCAGAAAGAGTTTTTGGGTCTCGCTCACGGCAGGATCTCCGGACACCCGACGGCAGAAGCGCCCCGTGTGTTTGTTGCCAGTATAGCGGCGCGGGCGGACGGCTGTCGAGCCGGGAGGAGGAAAGAAGAAGAACCCGTTTTTTATTTGCTCCTCAAACGCCCATTCATTATCATACCGTCATTCATTACCCGTTTTCGATTGCCGGTACCATGCGCGGACGTATGAGCCGGCCGAACACCAGAAGGAGTACACCATGGCTTATCAGATTACCGACGTGTGCGTGGCCTGCGGTCTGTGCAAAGATGCCTGCCCCGTCGAGGCGATCAGCGAGGGCTCGCCCA
>JAGOBZ010000509.1 GCA_017999015.1 Kiritimatiellia bacterium | reverse complement strand
ATCGTGTGCGTCATGATCTCGCGGCACTTATCGCACTCGGGCACACGGTTGATTTCCTGGCCCCTCCGGGCAGTGCGGCACCTGATGTGCCGCCGGGCGTGCGTTCACTTTCGACGCCCCTTCTGCCTTTCTGCCGAAACCTTCCGCCGGGGCCCTCGCTGCGGCGTTTTGTGACAGATGTTGTCATGGCCGCCATAGCGGTTGCCGCATGCAACCGTCACGCTTATGCCCTCATGCACGGCATCGATGACGGCGGCATCGTAACTGGCCTTGCCGGCCGTTTGACAAAAACCCCGTGGGTGTATGAACGCACGGGAGATTTTGTTCCTGAACGGCCGCGCGGATTGAGCCGTTTCTGGCATGCCGTCCACCGGCTTCTGGAACGGCGGGCACTGCGTCATGCGTCCGCCGTCATTGGCAATGACACGGGGATGGTCGAGTTGTTCAGCCGACTCAACTGCCGCAGCCGCGCATGTGTGATCCCTGACATTCCGGCGATCGACGAAGAGATTTCGACGGCGGCCCGCAACCTCGCCATGGCCCGCTACCGGACTTCGCCCGACCAGAAGCTGATCACCTGCGTCGGCTCTTACACCCGCTTTCAGGGACTTGATCTGTTTTTCAACGCGATGCCGCACGTGCTGTCCGCCTGCCCGCACGCGCGCTTCGTTGTTGTCGGTGGTGATACCGCAGAAATTCGACGCATGAACGAGGCGCTCGATCGCGCCGGCATCGCGGATTCGGTCTGCTTCCCGGGACGCATAGAGACCGTTGAGCTTGCCGCGCTGTTGTCTGTTTCGGATGTGCTCGTCTCGCCGCGCCGAGCCGGCGTGACGGCGCCGATCAAAGTCTTGGATTACCTCAAGTCCGGGACGCCGATTGTCGCGGCCGACACCCCGGCGAACCGCGCGATCCTCTCTGCCGAGAACGCTGTGATGACGCGCCCGATACCGGCAGAGTTTGCGGAGGGGATCGTGCGTCTCTGCGAAAGTCCGCATCTGGGGGCAGAACTCGCTCGGCAAGGTCGCGAAACCTTGCGCCGCGAACGGCGTTCGCCGCAAGCCTTCCGCCAAGCGCTCGACCACTGTTATGCCTACGTCCTATCAACCACCTGACCGTGTATGGCACGCCGTCTAATCAGCCAGAGCCTCCGCTGGGTCAGCGTATTGTTTGCGCTGGTCGCGCTGGCGACCAACTGGTATGTCCACCAGCCGCGGTATTGGCAACAGGTGCAGGCGCAACACCTGCCCCCGCCGCTTGCCGAGTGGGCCGCGCGCATCGGCAACGCATCTGCCGATCTCTCTGACGCGCTCGGCCTGACCGGGCGGGATGTTGAAACCACTTACCCTGCATCACTGCCCACCAACACGGTCACCTGTGCAGGACTGCCGAAGCGTGTCGGCGGACCGGCGCCCGACGAGATCGCCGTACTGCGCAGAACGGGTTTCATCATCGGCTATTCGCCCGCGTTGCGGCATCCTCTGTGGGCCGCCTACCGGACCTATGCTGCGGCCTCTGCAGAACTGCCGCCCCGGCCGTCCGGCTTTAAGCCTGATCCACAAGCCAAGCGTTCGCCGCAGCACAAGGAGTACACTAAGAGCGGATACGACCGCGGCCATCTGGTGCCCAACCTCGCCATTGCTTCCCGTTTCGGCAAGGCGGCGCAGCTCGAAACGTTCCTGACGTCGAACATCTGCCCGCAACGGTCCGGCTTGAATCAAGGCCCCTGGTACGAACTCGAATACCGCATTTCGGAAATCTGGCCGGACAACATGGGGACGGTCTGGGTCATCGCCGGCGCTATCCCCTCGCCGGACGACAAACGGCTCCGTTCGGGCATCGGCATCCCGACCGCCTTTTACCAGATCGCGGTCGCGCAACGCGGCGACTGCTTGAGGGCGTTTGCCGTCTATATGCCGCAAACCATCCGGCGCCGCGCCTATGCGCGGTCTACACTCGTCTCGATCGACGAACTGGAGCGTATAACCGGACTGGATTTCCTCACCGAGTTGCCGGACGATGTCGAGACGGCGCTCGAGGCGGCAACGCCCACGCGTCTCTGGCCGACCGGCATGATCGGCTTATGCCGTTTGCTGCGCGAACGTTTCCGCTCCTACGACTGACGCGGGCATAGCCCACCCATTCAATCTCACACGAAGGCACTAAGGTCACGAAGGAATTTCTATATGAAACCTTTGTGTCCTTAGTGCCTTCGTGTGAGAAAAAAACTGCGCTTCCTCAGCTTTATCCCCGCTGCGCAACAAATGCGTATGCGTTGCGGAAGAGCCGCATCCAAGGGCCGGCTTCGCCGGTGAAGAGATCGGCGGGACGGTACGAGAGCTGTACCGAACGGAAACCGCGCTCCGGGTGCGGCATCAGGATCGTCGCACGGCCGTCACGCGAGGTGAAACCGGTCAGTCCTCCTTTTGAGCCGTTCGGATTCCACGGATAGCGCTCGGTCGGCCGGCCGCAGCCGTCCACATAGCGCAGCGCCGCGATGGCCTGCGCTTCATCTTCCGGCGACTCAAAGACCGCCAGGCCCTCGCCATGCGCCACCGCGATCGGCAGGCGCGAGCCCGCCATGCCCTTCAACAAAACAGAGGGCGATTCCATGACCTCAAGAGTCGCGTAGCGCGCCTCAAACTGTTCGGACAGATTGCGCCGGAACAGAGGCCAATGCCCGGCGCCCGGAATGATCGTCTTGAGCTGTGACACCATCTGGCAG
>JAGOBZ010000048.1 GCA_017999015.1 Kiritimatiellia bacterium | reverse complement strand
AATCCCCGAAAGCGGACGAATCCCGCGTTGACGCGAGAGCGGCGGGTGTGAGAAACTTGCAGAACTTGTCTGAGCGTCTGGCACGACAATGACGGCGTGCGCGGTTCGGCTGAAATGGGGATGGCGATATGGCGGTGAAGGTTGACGGGGTTGAAATCACGGAGCAGGAGATTCAGGCCGAGATCGAGGCGCTGCGTCCCGAGTACGTCGAATACGTGCGGCAGCAGGGCGGTGAACCGAGCGACGAGCAGGTGCGCGAGTGGGCGGTGGAGAATCTGATTGAGGGGCTGCTGCTGCGGCATGAAGCGATCAAGACCCAGCCCGTGCCGAACGAGGAGCGGGTGCGCAAAGAGTTGGAGTCGGCCGATTACTCGGCTTTTCCCGAGGAGCAGCGGTCGGAACAGGCGCGCGTCAATCTGCAGCAGCGCAGGCTGGTGCGGGAGATCCGCAAGGCCGTGAAGCCGCCGGCCGATGAGGAGGCTCGCGCGTTTTACGCGGCGAATCCCGGAATGTTTGTGGCGGCCGAGGGGCTGCGGCTCTCGCACATCTGCCGCTGGGTGGATCCGGCCACGCGCGCGGAGGCGTTTCTCGATCTGCTGCGCATCAAGTCCGAGATCGAACAGGGCAGGATCTCGTGGATTGAAGCGGTACAGGCTTACTCCGACACGGTGGAGCGCGACTCCGGCATGTTCGCGACCGTGACGCGCGGCGACCTGCCGAAAGCGGCGGAGGAGGCCCTGTTCGCGCTGGCGCCGGGCGCGCTCAGCGATGTCATCGAGCTCGACACGCAGACGCTGCACCTCTTCAAACTGCTGGTCAAGCTGGAACCGCAACAGATGCCGTACGAGGCCGTCGAGGCGAATCTCAAGTCGTCGTTGTTCGAGCAGGCATGCCAGGACGCGCTGAACGCGCGCCTGGATCTCCTGAAGGCGGCGGCGGCGATCGAAGGCTGGTTGCCGTCAGAGCCTACGGCTGCGCAGTAGCCGCCGCGCGCTTCGCCGCTTCGGTAAGCAGCGGCGCGACAAAAGGCGGGCAGGAGGCGGCGTGCGTGGGGATCTCCTCGCGCCGCGATGAGCGCATGAGCGCCAGGCAATAGGCCGCGTTATGCGTTGCGCTCCTGGGACGCTCTATCCAACGAAGTTTCTCGTCGGCTGTGAGATCGCTGATCGCGATATCGATGCCGCGCCCGTTGGTCTCGACGCTGATGATTCCGTTCCCGACGCTGCGCGGAATCACGGTGCGCTGTTTGCCGTTACGCTCGAAAATCAGCGGTTTGCCGATCTGAGAGCGCAGGTAGTCGGCAACCATATCGTCAGCCTCCGGTACGCTGCCGAGAAACTCGGCCAGACGGGGCTTTTCCAAGAAGCGTGTGGGGTCGGCTTGCAGTGCGCGCAGGGCGGCGGAAGGCGAGCCGGTGGCTAAGGCGTCGGCCAGGCGGGCGGCCAGCGCGTCAGGAATGCCGGAAGGCAAGACGGCTTCCTGTGTGGGTTCAGGGGCATCGGGCACCGGTGCGTCGACGCTTACAGTCTCGGAAGCTTTCTGGGGGGGCGGAGGGGGGGGTGCCGCCGGCGCGGCCGGCTTTTCGGAAGAAATGTTTGTCTCGCCGGGTTGGTTTGTCGGTGTGGAGCCGTCGGCTTGGCCTGCCTGAGCGGCAACAGTCTGGGGGAGGTTGGCGAGTGCCGACGCCAAGTGCGGCAAGGGACTTTCGTCAGCGTCGGGCTCCGGGACCGCCTGCCGGACTGCACGGAACCAGAAGATGGCGGCCAGCCAGAGCAGGAGCGCCAGCCAGCACGTGAACTCTTTGATCAGTGTCTCGCGCCGGATCTCGCTGGTGTGTTCGTCCTGGATATTTTTGGACTGGTAGGCGGCCAGACGGCCGCTGGTGCGGCGGGTGGGTTTGAGCCGGATCTGCGGATCACCCTCCCGAGCGGCCAATACGGGGATGGCCTTGTCGTCGAAAGCCTCAATCGTGCTGAGATACTCCTCTCCTGGGCAGACGCAACTCGGCTGGTTGCCGGTGAGCAGGAAGCGGATGTCCTGTAAAACAACCTGCCAATCGGGATAGCGGTTGTTCGGGTTCTTCATCATCAGGCGGTGAAGCAACCACGAGAAGGAGACGGGCAGGGCCGGGTTCAGGTGATGCGGGGGCGGGATCTGTTGCTTGACGTGCGCGGCGAGGATGGAGACCACATCCTGATTTTCGAACGGGACCGTGCCGGTGGACAGATGATAGAGCACGACCCCCAGCGCATACATGTCTGACTGCGTGGTGAGCGTGTGAGCGCCCTGCGCTTGCTCAGGCGAGAGGTAGCACGGCGTGCCGACGATGTTGCCCCCGTCCATGGCGGTGGCGTTGACACCGGGACCGGCTTGTATGGCCAGGCTGAAATCGGTGATTTTGGCCACGCCACGCACCGCGAGCCGGATCGTTGAGCTTTTCAGGTTGCGGTGCACGACATGTGCAGACTCCCACAACTGCTCCAGACTGGCGATGAGCGATGCCGCGATGCGCAGTACGCGCTCCACCGGCAGCGGACCGTTGGCGCTGACCAGCTCTTCCAGCGTCGGGCCCTCGACATGCTCCATGACGACATAGTGCAGGCCCTCGGCGCTGACGATGTCGAAAATCGACGCGATCGACTCGCTTTTGATGCGTGAAACGATACGGGCGATGGTCAAAAAGTGCGAAACGGCAGCAGGATCAGAGGCGGCCTCAGGTTTGAGTATCCGCAGGATGACCGTCCGCTCCAAGGTCCGCTGCACGGCCTTCCATGCCACGGTCTGGCTGGTCTCGTCAACGGTCTGGATGAGAGTGAAGCCTTGCTGTTCTATGAGGTTAAGATTCACGGTGAAGTTCGTATCAAATCAGCATTTAATGACCCCCAGTTTAACAGGCCCGACGCCACAAGGGAAGGATGCTTTTCGCGGTAACGGGCTGTCGCGGTTGTGGGATTCTTTTCTCACCGACCCATTGCCTCAAAAGTCCCGTGTACTTTCCACAAGCGGATGTGTTATTGTAAAGGCCATTTTTCAACCCCGGAAAGGATAGGTGTGACATGAACAAAAAGACTCTGCGTGATGTGGACTTGAAGGGCAAGCGTGTTGTGATGCGTGTCGATTTCAATGTTCCGATCAAGGACGGCGCGATCAAAGATGACACCCGCATCAAGGGGGCGCTGCCTTCGATCAAGCACGTGCTGGACAACGGCGGCAGCCTGGTGCTGATGAGCCACCTCGGCCGGCCGAAGGGCAAGGGGTATGAGGCGGAATTCTCGCTGAAGCCGGTGGCCGAGTACCTGGCCAACCTGCTGGGCCGGCCGGTCGTTTTCGCGCCGGATTGCGCGAACGCCGACGCCGAAGTCGCGGCGCTCCAGCCCGGCGGCATCGTGATGCTCGAGAACACCCGGTTCTACAAGGCCGAGGACGGCAAGGTCAAGCCGGCCGAGGGCATGAGCGACGAAGAGCTGAAGGCCAAGAAGGCCGAGTTGAAGGCGAAGCGCGAAGAGCTGGCCAAGAAGCTCGCTTCCTACGGCGACCTCTACTGCAACGACGCCTTCGGCACCGCGCACCGCGCCCACGCCTCGACGGCCGTGATCTGCAAATTCGTCAAAGAGAGCGTCGCGGGCTTCCTGATGGAGAAGGAGATCGAGTATCTGGGCAATGCGGTCGAGAAGCCGACCCGGCCGTTCGTGGCGATCCTCGGCGGCGCGAAGGTTTCAGACAAGCTGGCGGTCGTCAAGAACCTGCTGGACAAGGTGGACACGCTGATCATCGGCGGCGGCATGGCCTACACTTTCCTCAAGGCGCAGGGGCACGACGTCGGCAACTCGCTGTGCGAGCTGGACCAGCTCGACTACGCCCGCGACATGATCGAGAAAGCCAAGGCCAACGGCAAACAGTTCCTGCTGCCGGTCGACAACGTGGCGGCGGACAAGTTTGACGCCGAGGCCAACACGCAGATTGTCGGCAACGACATCCCGGCCGGCTGGATGGCGCTGGATATCGGCCCCAAGACCACCGAGCTGTATGCGGCCGCGATCAAGGGCGCGAAAACAGTGGTGTGGAACGGTCCGATGGGCTGCTTCGAGATGAAGAAGTTCGCGGGCGGCACCACGGGCGTCTGCCAGGCTGTGGCCGCGAGCGGCGCGGTGTCGATCATCGGCGGCGGCGACAGCGTGAGCGCGGTCAACAAGAGCGGCCTGGCCGACAAGATGACGCACATCTCCACCGGTGGCGGCGCCTCGCTCGAGTTTCTCGAAGGCAAGGAGCTGCCCGGCGTGGCGGCGCTGAGCGACAAGTAAGACGGTCATGACCCATGAACGCGAATTGGAACGGCGTTCGTCAGCGGTCACGCTGTCGGACATGGAGATCTTTGTATTTCCTGAGCTGATGTACAGCCTGGTGCTGGCGAACATCATGTCGCCGCGGCTCTGGCGGTGGCGCGACGACCCCTGGTTCAAAGGGGTGCGCAAGATGAAGCCCTACCGCCGGCTGCAGCGCCTCAAGCAGTACATCATGGACCACTACGTCTTCAACCTTGACTTGGAGACGTGGGGGTTGACCAGCCAGGCGCGCGAACTGGCGCGGTTCTCGCCGTTTCTTTCGCCCGAGGTGATCGCGCAGTCCAACGCGCTGTTCGGCTACCAGGGGGACTCCTACTACTTCGACATCGACATCCGCACGCATTTCGGCTTGGACAAATACGGAGCCGATGTGATCCCGTACTGGAAGACCGAGACGGTGGAGGCGATGGACGCTTTCCGGCACAAGGCGGGCTACACGACCGGCGCGGGCGAATGCGTGTCGCTGGCGGCGCTCTATGCGGCGGCGCTCTACGTGGTGGCCGGCATCCCGCTCGAGCAAGTGTTCCTGATGGCCACGCCGCTGCACTCTCAGAACTTTGTGGATGTGGACGAGGGCGTGCTGATCAACAACCGCCGGCTGGTGACCAAGGCGATGTGGTTCAACGGCACGCAGATCTCCGGCCAGGCGCGCCGCGCGTTGGAGAACGAGCGGGTCACGATCGTCTCCCACCTGAGCGGCTGGATCCACACGCTCTATCCGGAGGCCTCGATCGATCCCGCCGCGTACGGCGGCTTTGCCGACCGCCTGCGCGCCTATCTGACCACGCACTTGACGCCGGAAATCCTGGGCAACTTCCTGCGGCAGAACCCGCGCTGCCGGCAGTGCTTCGTGCTGCGCTGGCCGATCCGTGGCGCGGACCGGTACGTCACGCTGGACCAGGCCTTCAGCTTCGAGCAGGAGAGCGCCTACAAGGTGACGGACGGCACGCGCGAGAAGCTGCTGGCGATGATCCCGCAGGAGACCTTCGCGGCGTCGTGCTGTCCGTGCAAGATCGTGTTGAACGACATCGAGGCGTTTGTGCGGGAGCGGTCGATCGACCTGTGCGACCCGGCCGATCTCAAGGCGCTGCGCGAGCGGATCGGCGACGCCTGCATGAGCGGGGCTGAAATGGTGGATCAGTTGGTGCGCTTTTGCCACACCGAGCCGCGTCTGCCGTCCACCGACGTGCGGTTTACGCCGGAGGAGGCGCCGCTGGCGTTGTCGGCCGACATGACGCGTGACGAGGTGATCGCCCATGTGGCATCGTTGCGCGCGCGCAATGTGACGGCCGACATGGCGTTTTATGCGTGGCGCGATCTGGCGCGTACGCCGGCGGCCCCTTTCATCAAAGCGGCCATGGCGCGCAACCCGGTGAGCGCGGCGGCCTTGGCCGGGCTGTCCGACGAAGAGGTGGCCGCACGTGTCGCGGCGCTGCCGGACACGTCGATCTACGACGAAGACACGCGTCTGGCCCAGCCGGATGAAGTGTGGAACTTCGGACGCGGCGATGGCTTCGAAAAGGCGCTGCTGGTCGCGAACGTGGCGCGCAGCCGCGGCGCCGGGCCGCTGTGCCTGACGCTGGCGGACGGCGAGGCCGTGCTGACCGATGCCGAGGGGGCCGAACGGTGCCGTTTCGCTGCGCGGAAGCGTCCGGCCGAGACGTGCTGGCTGCTCTGACGTGCTTGGCATGGCTCCTGCGAGTTAAATCGTGAGCCGTGCGGGTTGATTCAGCCCGTCCGGATGGTGACAAGTCCAAATCAGTGGATTTTCGCCAAAAGCCGCCAGGATCGGACATTCGGGGTGCGCACAGAAGAACGCAGTAAACTGCGCGGGCTGTGTCGGCATGTACTCAGGTCCGCCACGTCGGGGGACGTGGCGGACCGTGCTTTTCCCGCCAACCTTAAATTGTTGAAATGTGACGCTTTTAGTGTTGCATGACCGGGGAAGGTGGGGTAAACTGTCCACATCCTCATGTTAAAAGGAGATTTGTCATGAAGCGAGTTCTTTGTTTCGCCGGTGTGTTGGCCTTGACGGCCTTTGCGTCTGTGCGCGCTGACGAGCTGGGCGATGCGCCCCGTTGGTATGTGAGTCCCGGTGTCGGCATGATGTTTTTTGAAGGTAATCAGCCGGTCGACGAAGGGTTGAATATGTTGCTGCGCCTGGGATACGACATCTCCGAGCACTGGTCGGTGGAAGGCGGAGTCTCTTGGGCGCCGAACATCACGAGCAACGGGCGTGACGGGCGCGATGATGGCGCGGGCGGAAGCAGTGGTTATTGTTGCCCTGACGGTTCGAGCTCGGTCGGGGGCGGGCTGGGCTACGATGACGGCGTTGGCGGGCAGAGCATCCGCGGTGCCTTTGTGGACGGCCTTTATCACTTCAACCGCTACAATCGTCTCGATCCCTACCTGACCGCCGGTTTCGGGTACTACCGGGCCAATGACAATGTGTTCTGCGAGGGCAGCGAATACAGCGTCTCGGGGCCGCGCGTCGGTGCGGGCGTGATGTATCATTTGGATGACCGTTGGTCGCTGCGTGCCGACACCCGCGCGTTTATGGCGCTGGACCAGACCTGCGAATTCATCTACACGGCTGACGCAGGCGTTGCCTACCGTTTCGGCGGCGCAGCCGCGGCTGCGGGAGCGGGTGCGGGTGCGGGCGCGGCGGCGCTGGCCGGGTTGCCGAAGGATTCCGACGGCGACGGGCTGACCGACGACGAAGAGGCGAAGCTCGGCACGGATCCTTTCAACAAGGATACGGACGGCGACGGGCTGACGGACGGCGATGAGGTCAAGGTGTACAAGACCAACCCGCTCAATCCCGACACCGATTTTGACGGGCTCAAAGACGGGCAGGAAGTTTTCACCTACAAGACCAACCCGCTCGACCGCGACACGGACAAAGGCGGCGTGGCAGACGGCCATGAGGTGATCGAAGACCATACTAACCCCCTCGATCCGTCTGACGACCTGATGCTTTTCGAGGTCTATATTCAGTTCGACTACGACACTACGGTGATCAAGCCGGAGTACTTCGACGAGATCGGCCAGGTGGTGCGTGTGCTGCAGCGTAATCCGCAGGCCACGGCGGTGATCGAAGGCCACGCGGACCGCCGAACCCGTTCCAGCGAGAAGTACAATCAGGATCTTTCCGAACGCCGTGCGCAGGCTGTGAAATCCTACATGGTCGGCAAGGGCGTGGCGGACAGCCGCCTGACGCCGCGCGGCTATGGCTTCAGCCGTCCCAAGGTGCAGCCCGATCTGGTCAACGGCAATCCGGAGAACCGCCGCGTGGAGATCTATATTCGCGGTGCCGGTACGAACGCCGACAAGATTAAGTATGTGAATCCGTAACGTATTGTTCGGTATTCGGAGCGCATGATAGAAGGCCGCAAGGAAACCGTGGTTTCTTTGTCGGCCTTTTGTTATGATTCGGCGCAATGAAGATCATTGAGCGATATGTTTTGCAAGCCTTCCTGGCCGCGTTCTTCCTGGCGTGGCTGGTGCTGTCGTTCGTGCTGACAATCGGCCTTCTGGTGCGGATCACACGTTTGCTGATCGAAGGGCTGCCGTTGCGCGCGATCGGTCTTTTTTTGCTGGTGGGCTTGCCGGAAACGCTGACGCTTACAGTGCCGATCGCCTTGCTGGTCAGCGCGCTCCTGGTCTTCAGCCGTCTGTCGGCGGATAGCGAGATCGCGGCGATGCGCGCGTGCGGCGTGAATCTGCTGCATGTCATGCGGTGGCCGGCGCTGGCCGGTCTGTGTTGTACCCTGTTGGGTTTCTATATCAACAACGAGGTGGTGCCCCGCAGTCACGATGTGCGGCGCAATCTGAAAGCCTTAATCAGTGTTGATGTCGGCCTCGAC
Organism: Kiritimatiellia bacterium; assembly: GCA_017999015.1. Classification (GTDB taxonomy): domain Bacteria; phylum Verrucomicrobiota; class Kiritimatiellia; order RFP12; family UBA1067; genus DUPH01. The sequence goes on along the minus strand of JAGOBZ010000048.1, from coordinate 4,204 downwards.
CTGCTGGAGCCCGGCCGCATGATCGATGATTTCCCCAAGCTCAAAATATTCTTTGAGCGCAAAGAGGGGAATTGGTTGCACGACCTGTTGGTTTTCGATTACAGCCGCGAGGAGGTCACCCGCGAAATCCGCGCCGCGAAGGCGTTGGTCTCGACCAACGGCGCCGATATCGTGCTGGACATGTATGACGTGCGCGTCGATCCCATCGAAGTCGGGCGGCCGGGGGTCGCGTCGGCGACCCGCTTCCATCATGTGATCCCGGACGCCATGCGCCAACGTGCCTACAAGCGCAAGGAGAAAGATTTCCGATTTCATGAGCTGCGCGCGGCAATCAAGGATCTGCGTGTAAACGACAAAGCGCTGCCGCGCGCCGTGCAGCGCAAATTGCTGAGCGTTCATCGCACGGAATACCAGATCCGCCTGGTCTACGCATGTGCCTCAATCTGCTTCGTGCTGGTCGGTGTGCCGCTTGGGATACGCTCGCACCGTAAAGAATCGACGATCGGCATGGCCATCAGCCTCGTGGTCGCGATGGCGTACTATCTTTTCGTGATTTTATTCCAGTCGATGGACAAGCATGACTGGGCCCGTCCTTACGTTCTCATCTGGCTGCCCGTGGTGATCTGTGGCATTCTGGTGAGCTATCTGATTCCGAAGAATCTTTAGTATGCCCGCGTATGGCAAGACAAGGAGTACAAGCATGGCGACGATTCATCCGACCGCGATTGTGGATCCTCAGGCGAAATTGGACGGTGACGTAACAGTCGGTCCGTACGCGATCATCGGCCCGCACGTCACGATCGGGGCCGGCACCGAAGTCCAGGCGCATGCGTTTGTCAGCGGCCACACCGCGATCGGCCAGCGCTGCCAGATTTTCCCCTTTGCCTGTGTCGGCATGAAGACGCAGGACCTCAAGTACAAAGAGGGCGACATCACCTATGCCGAGATCGGTGACGACACGGTGCTGCGTGAGTTTTCCACGGTGCATCTCGGTACGAAGCCGGGTGAGGTCACGCGCGTGGGGCAGCGCTGTCTGGTCATGGCCTATTGCCACATCGCGCACGGCTGCAATGTCGGCAACGACGTGATCATGTCCAATTTGGCGACGCTGGCCGGCGAGGTCACGATCGAGGATCATGCGGTTCTCGGCGGCATGGCGGGCGTGCACCAGTTCTGCCGCGTCGGCACCTTCGCGATGATCGGAGGCGCCACCAAGATCCGTCAGGATTGTCCGCCTTACATGGTGGTTGATATGACGGACGAAGGGCCGCGCGTCGTGGGTCCCAACGTGGTCGGCCTGCAACGCTCCGGGTTTTCGGCCGAGGTGCGCAGCGCGCTGAAAGAGGCGTTCAAACTGATCTACCGCGAGGGTCTCAACCGCACCCAAGCGCTGGAGCGCATTAAATACGAGGTGGTCGATCTGCCGGAGGTGCGCCGGCTGGTTGAGTTCTACCAGACGAGCCAGCGCGGCGTGCATTGAGCGGCAACGGCGCTAATGCGTCTCTGCGTCCGTGAAGACGCCGTCGCCGAGCTGTCCGGTGCGGGCTTTCAACCCGCGCCAGGCATCGCGGAAAACGCGCAGGTATGCGTCTTCCGGGCGCGCAATCCGCTCGTCCAGCAGACGCACGACGCGGCGCTGTTCAGCGACGTAGCCGTCGGCTGTGAAGCAGCCGGAGAAGTGGGCCAGCCGCAGCCACACGAGGTAGGTGGTGAGCGCGTCGAAGGCGTTATACTCGACGATCTTGCGGCGCTCACCGCGGTACCAGAGGCCGCAGACGTCGTCGCCGGTCGTGTCCAGTTTACCGGGGATGCCGCAGAGGGTGGCGATCTCGTGCAGCGAGACAGCGTAAGACTTGCCAAAGCCGGCGACCAGATCCATCAGGTCGATGTCGTTGCTCTCCCACGGCTTGGCGTCCAGGCGCTCGCACAGGTGCTTAAGTGACAGACCGTTCACGATGGCGCGCTGCGTCAGGATGCGCAGGTCGGCGTTACGCGAGTTGAATCCCACGAGCTGCGGTTGGCGTGCGCCCACGCCGTCGGCCAAGAAGCGGCGCAGGATGTAGGGCTCGTCCTGCGCGGTGTCGTCCGGTGCTTCGGGCAGCGTTGAGAGAAAGAGCTGCACCTCGCCGTTCTTGAGGGTCCGGCGGATGACGGTCGCGATCGAAACCACTCGGCAGACCACGGTGCGCAGGAAGGGCATCGGATTTTCCGGCGTGGCGCCACCTTGTTCCCACATCACGCGCAGCACCTCGCTGTCGGGCAGGTCTTCGGGCAAGCCGTAAACCAGACGGCCGGCGCGCAGGTCCGGCACCCACTCGCAATCATAGGCCCACACCTCGTTTGCGATATTCTTGATCATGGACGGCCCTCCTTGAGATCGGCGGTCAGAAACGGCTGTTCGATTTCCAGCGTTCCCGTGAAGTCTGCCTCGATGCGGAACCGCAGATGCGTGATCTGCTCGCGGAGTTTGATGGACACATCGCGTTCCGCGCCCGGCGGCGACAATTTGCGTTTGGCACTCCGCATTTCGTGAGGGATAACCGCTACTTGGCGCGGCGAACCATCCGGTGCGGCGATGTACAGCACCACCTGATAAAAGACAGTGCCGGCGAACGGCTCGGGTTTTCTGATACGTCCGCGCATCCGGACCTTGCGCAGGCCGGTGCCTGCCAGATTAATCAGAGGCGACTCCACCTGTGCCTTGCAGGCAGAAGTGTTTATGATAAGCAGTGTTGTTTTGCTGTCGCGCAAACCCGTGCTGAAGGTCTGTCTGCTCCGGTCCTCAAATGCGTAGCGCCAGCCTTCCAGACGGCCGTTACCGTCCAATGTGGGCGGCAGGAGCGGGAGCAGGTTCTTGTCGTGCGGCACGAGCGGATAGGCCGCTAAGGATGGAGGATCGTAAGGCGGCACTGAAATGGCGAGTTGCGGCTGGCTGCTGGTGCGACCGGCGCGGAAGGCGGCCAGCCCTGAGATCAAGACCACACCCGCGATAAGTGCGCTCATAGCAAGCAGTCGGCCTCTCCGGCGCGGGGGAAAAGGAAGGGCCCGCGCTGCGGCGGCAGCGGGCGCGACTTCTGTCCGCGTATCGCGCGGCGCGACAGGTTGGGGTTGAACTTTGCCAAACTTTGGCGTGTCGCGCAGTGCCGGCAAATGCTGCTGTGCGGCCTTTTGTTGCACCCAAGGGTCATCATCCATTCCGACGCCGTGCATGGCAGCCCGGTAGGAGGCGGTGTCGAACGGCAATTGACGGAAGAGGATTGAACGCGAAACATCGTCGTAAATGCAGTAGGAGGAACGGCGGTCGCCCACGCGCGGATAACCGACACTGCCCGGATTGATGAGGTAACGTTTACCCGGCTCCAGTTCGAAATCAAACGGTTCGACAAAATGAGGCACGCCGCTCTCGCCGATCACGTAGATGCCGGGCAGGTGCGAATGGCCCACAAAGAGCAACTGTTCGGGGGTGGCGCGCCAGGAGGGCAGGGCGTCCTCGGGCGCGACGATATAATGAAACACATCAGGCTCAGAAAACTCGCCGTGCGCACAGCGGAAGCCGGGGCCTTCGTAGGTCAGCGGAAGCCGCGTCAGCCATTCAATCGCGGCGGGGGCCAACAACTCGCGGTGGCGGGCCACGGCCGAAGCGGCGCGCGGTGAAAAGGTGTCGGTCGGCAGCCGGCCGCACACGGCCGCGTCGTGGTTGCCCATCAGGGTGACATTCACCACGCTGTAGACGGACTCCAGCAGTTCAACCGGATGCGGCCCGTAGCCCACGACGTCGCCCAGGCAGATGATCTGCTCGGCCTTCAGGTCTGCCAGATCGGCCAGCACGGTTTTCCAGGCCGTCAGGTTGGCATGCAGGTCTGAAACGATCGCGATTCGCATAAAGGACCACAAAAAAAAGGCGGCAGGATTGCTCCTGCCGCATGGACGTCAACGGGCCGATCAGCCTGCGATGATCGCCTCGTTCGGGCACTCGCCGGCGCACGCACCGCAATCGATGCACTTGTCGGGATCGATCGTGTAGATGGGCGAGCCCTCGCTGATCGCCTCGACGGGGCAGGCATCTTTGCACAGACCGCAGGCCACGCACACGTCGGTAATCTGATAAGCCATGGTGTACTCCTTCTGGTGTTCGGCCGGCTCATACGTCCTCGCATGGTTCCGGCAATCGAAAACGGGTAATGAATGACGGTATGATAATGAA
>JAGOBZ010000508.1 GCA_017999015.1 Kiritimatiellia bacterium | reverse complement strand
CCAGCGCCGCCAGAACTCTTGCAGCGTCACGGCGAAATACGGCGCATGGAAATTGATCGGAAAATGGAAACCCAGCAGCAGTGCGCAACCGATCGCGATATCCGAATAGGCAGAAAAATCGCAATAAATCTGCAACGCATACGCATACACGCCGAGCAGCAGATCGCCCGCGCCGTAGTTTTCAGGCATGGCAAAGACGGGGTCGGCAAGATGCTGGGCCAGCCAGTTGGCCACGACCATTTTTTTGAACAACCCGCCCAGGATGAGCGTCGCGGCACGGCCGGTGTCAAGCCGCACCGACCGGTCGGGGAAGCGGCCCATCTGCGGCAGGAGATCTGACGCGCGGACGATCGGGCCGGCCACCAACTGAGGGAAAAACGCCAGATAGTTGGCAAAGTCCAGCACCGATGCGGCGACCGCCGTTTTGCGCCAATAGACATCGACTACATAGCTGAGCGCCTGGAAGGTGTAGAACGAGATGCCGACCGGCAGCACGATCCTCTCGATCACCGGCAGCACCTGCTCTTGCAGGGCGATCAGTTGTTCAGTCGTGCCGAAGCGGGCGCAGAGCGGCACCGCCAGCGGCACCAACATTTTTGTGAAGAAAAAACCGGTGTATTTGAAAAACCCGAGTACCAGCAGATTCGCCGCGACTGAGAACGCGACCCCGCGGCGTCTCGCGCGCGGGTCATCGGTCCGGTCGATCCAGCAGGCGGCCGCGTGGTTCAGCACGGCGGAAGCCAGCAGCATCAGGGCGAATTTCCAGCTCCAATATCCGTAGAAAAAGAGGCTCGCCCCCAGCAGCACGACTTTCCGCAGGCGCGGGACAGGAACCAAACTCCAGTGCAAGGCGAAAACAATGGCGAAAAACAACGCAAAAACGGTAGTCGGAAACAGCATGGATACACCTTATTTTACCGGAGAGATCTTGTTCGTCGGCTCTTCCTGCGGTTTGACGGCCTCTCCCGTGCCAAGTTTCGAGCGCAAACGCTGCCAGAGCGTGGCCGTCGGCGCATCCGGCGGTTGTTGTCCGGCCGGGGCCGGTTGCGCCGCGCGGGAAACGGCGCCCGTGACGGCCGAGGGCAACGCCTTGGACTGGACGGACGGCACGGGTGCCGGCGAAGGCGCAGGCGCAGGCGGCGTATCAGCCGACGGCTTTGAAGCCGCCGCATCCGGCTGCGCCTGTGCTGCCTCGGCGGCGTCCGTTCCGCCCTCCGCGTCGCTCTTTTCGGCCGGCGGCGGCGTCACGGCGGCGGGCTTTGGCTCGGCGGGTGCAGCGACATGCGTGACGGCCTGCGTCGTCACGACCACACCGCTCTGCGGCAGCGACCTGAAACTCAGGGGCAGGATTACCAGCCGGGGCGCGATCCCCTCACGTTCATTTTTGGCGAGCGACGCCGACCACTCGGAATACGGGAGCAGCGGCACGTTCCATACGTCCTTCACAGGGTGCAACATCAGGTTGCCGCGCTGAATCTCGCTCACAGTAACTGCGGGCAGTTTTTTCAACCGGGCCACTTCATCCTTGAAAGCGGGCGCGTACCCCATTTCATGGCGCGGCCAACTCCACTCCTCCTGCTGCACCACGATAAAGTCGGCCGTCGTATGTTCCAGCATCTTCTCCATCTTGTTGAACCACTCAAGGTCAGGCGGGGTGCGCACGCGCAGGATCAGCCCCGCGAGCCGGTGTTTCAAAATCAACGCGGTCAGATGCTCCGGCAGGATCTCGGAGAAGTAGGCGAGATCGACGACCGGCATCAGGCGCAGTCTGTGGAAGGTGCAGAACATTTTATACACCGCGAGCTCGATATCCGGCTCGCTGGGAATCGTACCGTCCGCGAGCTGGGTGAAGGCCACCGGAGCCACTGCCGACAGATTGCGCACATGCTGGCGCACGGTGTCGAGCGCGTCGCGCACATCCGCGTCGGGCAATTTCGGCACCAGCAGGATTGAAGGCGTCAAAGGCCCGCACTCGATCCGCGCGATGCGGGCGCGCGCCAGACCGAGCTCCGGCGAGAAGGGCGCGATGCTCCACCAGCCGTAGCAGACATCCTGCGGGATGACCAGCGGCGTGGTGAAGACCGGCTTGTCATTGACATACCCCACGGCACCGTCACCGCGGATTTCGAGGCGGAGGCGTACCGAGCCCGGCGGCCGCAGCCAGGGGCGGCTCTCGTAGGTGCGCAGTTCCCCGTTCAGCCACGTTTGGATGCGGATATACCCTTCATCATCGTACCCGTACCGCACCATCGATTTTGAGCTGCGCCGCGCGTAAAGCCAGAAGGCACCTGCTGATTCGTCCAACGTGACCTCGATAAAACCGTCACGCAGCAATTCCGATTTTTTCAGCCGCAGAAAGGCCTCGGACATGTCTGAGCCGGCGCGCAGCTCATAGCGCCCATAGGCAGAGGGGCGGAACCCGCCGAACGCGATCCAATTGTCCGAGAGCTTGTTCATGACGAAGTTCTCGCTGATTTTTTCGGTCAGCGGCAGGAAGCTCTCGTACAGTTCGCGCGTTTTCTTGTTCTGCGAGCCTGCGACCGTTGTGCGCACGAAGTTGAAAAAGACGCTGGCCTCGGGGATCGTCAGCAACTCGGCGGCAAAGATGTCGCGCCCGAAACCGAACAGATGGGTTTCCGCGCCGCGTCCGATTGCCAGCAACTCGTGCATGTTCGCGTACCGTTCGACCGGCTCATCCAGCATGGTTTGGAGAATCAGACGCGCCTCGATGTTGTC
>JAGOBZ010000507.1 GCA_017999015.1 Kiritimatiellia bacterium | reverse complement strand
GTGTAGCCATTGGCCGCGAACGCGGCGCCTGATCCGGAGGCGGTCACGTCAAACCAACTGCCGCCGTCCAGCGACAACTCCAGCACGCCGCCGTCCAAGTCTGTCTGGAAAGCATAGTCGTGCCAGAATGAAACGTTCAGGCTCGCCGCTGCGGCCGGGATCGCGATCGCCGGCGAAACGGCGCTGGTGTCGGACCGCGTCGCCACGCCCGGCGAGTGCAGGGAGCGCGTCGGCGAGACCGCCTTCACGTCACTTAACACCCACTGGCTGGTGCCGATGTCCGACAGGAACGTCCACCCTTTGGCGGCGATGTCGTTGGTCTCAAACGGTTCCAGCCAGAGCGACTCCGGCACCGCGAACGCATTCCACAGCACGGCCTTCTGCCCGTCTGGATTGGCGACCGTCATGCGCCACCAGCCGCCTACCATGCCGGCCGTGTCGATCCGCGCGGCGGCGCTGTCGCCCAGCATCTCGATCTGGCGGCCGGGCACCTCGTCCGCCAGCCGCTTCAGGCTCACCGTCGCCCCCAGCATCAAGTGCTCGCCGCTCAGGGAGAAATCAAGCGTGCCGACGCCGCTGGACGGCGACGACGCGGTCAGCACCGGCGCGGGAGCGCGCTGGTTCGGATCGACACCGCTCAGGATCAGCGAGAAGGGCTGGCTGCCGTTCGTCAATGTGCCCGCGAAAGTCACGCGCGCCGTGTACACGCCTGCCGCGGAGGGCGCAGCAATCAACACTTGCTCCACGTTGTCGGTCATGTTTGAACCAACGGTCGCGGCGTACGCGCACGACGCCAGGCTCCAGTCACCCACGAACGGCATGACCCACGGCCGGTGGATGGCCGCGTCAGGCCCGATCACGCGCAGGTCGAGATTGTTGACCAGCCGCCTCGCCCGGTCATCATGCGAAGCGGTAGCCGTCCCGGCCGGATCGGTCCAGCAGAGCGTCGCTTTGATCGGGCTCGATCCATCCCACGCGAACGCCACATCGACCTGCGTGCGCGAGGTCGCCACACGATCCTCCACCACGCGCCGGGTACCGGCGTTGGACCGGTAGGCCGCCAGCAGCTCGGCAGCCGCCAGCGCGTTGATCAGTCCCCAGCCGTATTCGTAGTCCGGGCCCGCGTTGCCTTTGTCGTCCGCCGTGTGGATCAGCAGCGCTTTCAGCGTGCTGGCGCGCATCACCTGGTTGGTGAACAGCGTGTGAAACAGGTGCACGAGCAGTTGCGCCGAGCCTGCCGCACTCGGCGTAGCCATGCTGGTGCCGCTCATTGTGCTGTAGGCCGTATCGCCCGCATACGAGGTCGATGTCAGGACATTGCCATTGGCCATCACGTCGGGTTTGATGCGCCCGTCGTCGGTCGGCCCCCACGACGAAAAACTGGTCATGTTCGCGCTGCCCGGACTCCGCAGCCCGCCGCTGACCGCATCGGTGAGCGCGCCGACGGTCAACACGTTCTTGCCGAGACCGTTATAGCCCACCGTGTCGTACCCCCCCTTGTAGGTCCGGTCGCCGGGAGGGTGCAGCGCCGGGTCGTAGGACACCGACGCCCCGCCGGGCGAGAGCGCCACGGCGTTGCCCGTTGCGGGATTGTCGGCCCGGTCATTGCCGGCCGCCCAGAAGACCAGGTAATACGGCAGCGAATAGGCCAGCGCGTCAATGTCGCGCGCATAGGTGTTGTATTGGCCGAAATGGTCTTCGTATCCCGCCGCCGTGGTGCCCGCGCCGTACCAGGTATAGACCGGCGTCTGGGTATAGACCCACCCCACATTGATGCCGTAACTGTGGCTGGAGATGTTGAGCATGCCGGCCTCGCCGGGCACCGCGGCACCCCGTGCGATCATCTCTCCACTGTCGTCCTCCCAATCGTAACTGTCCACCCGAACGGCCGGCGCCATGCCTTTGGCCGCGGCATTGATCCCGGCGGCGCAGACCGTGCCCACCACGTGCGAGGAGTGGTCGTAGGTCGCGCCGGAACCGTCCTTCGTGGTGACGCGGCCGCCGTACTCCTGATGGGTCGTGCGGGCCGAACTGGCGTCCCACACCCCTACCGTCCCGCCGTCGCCGGTCACGCCGTAGGGCGCGGCCCACAGCAGGTTCGCCCCGGACGAGATCGCTGCGTTGGCATTGCAGGTGGCGCGGTAGAGCGGCCGTTCGCCGTCAAAGTCGATCAGCTCGAATGCGCCGCCGCCGGGCTTCTCGCCCTTGACCGGCAAGCCGCGATGCGCCGCGCGTGCCCAGGCCGCCTCGCGCCGCACGCGCGCGATTTCGGCCCGCTCCACCACCCTGTTCTGACGCCTCGCTGGATCGCGCAAAACATCAGGAATGCCGTCTGTCACACCGCCTACGCCCAGCGGTGTCTGCGGCCACACGGCAAACGCCCATGCCGCCACCGTCATCATGATGATCCCAGTGCGGTATTTCATACGTTTGCCTCCTCTCTCGCGTGTCTGTCACTGCACCAGACTCCGACACTCAGCGCTGTCCATCAGGGACTCGATGCATGCAAGGGAATAATATCGATCCGCGTTCTTGTAGGCAAGCTCCGCCGCGCGGCTGCGCCGCGACTGGAGTTTGGCCTTTTTTTAAGAGCGGTCCTCTCTGGGAAGGCCCGTTTTCAGGCTGTTTGGAACAGTCCGCTCAGAGGGAAGACCAATTTCTGCGGCTTCGCGTCCGCGGTCGGATGTGCCGGGAACCCCCTGAAACCCTCCGGGCGTAGACTCTGGCGCCAGCATTCCGTG
>JAGOBZ010000506.1 GCA_017999015.1 Kiritimatiellia bacterium | reverse complement strand
CTGCTGCTTCTCGCGATGCGGGGGCTGCAGGATCCACTCGCCGTTCCACCCCAGTTGGCACCCCCACAGAAAATCGCGCGCCTGTGCCGCGCAGAAGGCGTCCAGCGAATCCTGCGCAGCCTGCGGGCTGGTGAAATAAACCGTGTAGCCTGAATACACGGCAGGCAGCAGCGGCACATCCTGCTGTTCGCGCGGATTCCAAGCGAGATACGCGTCGATGGTATCCATATACGGCTCGGCCGTGTTCTCGGTGGTCAGCACGATGTTGCGGCGCGCCGCCTCGCGCTTCACCGGGGTCATCATCTTCCTGTAACCGGCGGCCCAATGTCCTCCGCCTCCCAGCGGATGGCCGTGAGAGGGATCATAGCACGGCGCGGGCTTTGCGGCGCCGATCTGATCCAGATAGATCGCGTTTACGCCACACTCGTCCATCAGGCGCAGGCAGATCTCCTGAACCTTGGACTGCCACAGCGGTGTCGCGGCGCACATCGGCACCAGCTTGCGTTTTGAGCCGTAAATCTCGACATAGTTGGTGCCGCTCGGCTGCTTGGCGGCGGCGGGGAATCCGGTCGCAAAACTCGGGATCTCCTCATCCCACAGCCGCGCGTTGATGTACGGCATCACCGTCTGCCCGTTCGCGGTCATCGCGCGTGTCGCCTCGGCCATGCCCGGTTTGGTCGGGAAGTATTCCGGATAGGTGTGATCAAAGGGAATCTGGTGCCAGTTGTACCAATGCACACCGATCGGCATGTCAGGGAAAAGCCGGGCCGCCAGCGCCATTTGGTTGGTGACCGATGCCGGCGCACCGCCCAGAATCATCCAGAAGCCCAGGTCTTTCAGACGCGGCGGAAAATCATCGCGCTCAGCGATCGGCCCCTTGGCCACCCACGCTTGTCGCGTAGCCCAGTCCCGATAGCGTCGAGCAGCCTGCCACCAGTCGCCGCGATAGGCCGCGATCACCACAGGATAGGACGGCGCGCCCTCGGCGCCGGGAACGCCGGCCTGTTCGGCCAGCGCATGGAACGCGGCGTCCTGATCGGCGCTGACGCTCAGCCGCTTGGCCGTCGCGGCCCCGTCATGCGCGGCGAGATAGAGTCCGGCTTCGCCCAACTGGAAAGCCATCATCTGCAGCGGGCAGCGGGCCGAAGGATACGGCGCGTCATAACGCCCGCGATGCTGACGCATCAGCCGTCCGCCCCAGTTGCCGTGCGGCAGCAGCACGTCGCCGACACCCGGCGGCACGACCCCGTTGAGAAGCGGATAGGCGGTCTCCCACAGACCGAAACGCCGGCTGCGGTTCGTCACGCGGAGGCGCCACGCGCTCGCGCCCTCGCCGGCTTCCAGCGACACGTCGGCGCGCACATCGACCGCGCCCGGCTCGTTCGGCAGATCAAGGCCCTCCCACACAAACTCAAGCCGGCGGCGTTTTACGACGGCCCTGCGCTGCACGGCGGGCGAACGGTTGGAGAGCAGCGCGGTCTCCTGCTGCCCCGCGGCATCCGCAGGTGTTTTGAAGGTTAGCGACCACAATCCCGGCGAGTTGCCGCGCGCACGCACAAAGCGGATGTCATCGGCCAAACGATTCGCGATGCCCGTACAATCGAACCCCTGCTCCGCACCGGCGAACGCCACGCGCAACGCCGCGTTCTCCAGGCGGTATGCGCCGTCCGGCGGAGCGCGTTCGAGCGGCACCCACGGACGGCCGTCTTTGAAGAGCGAAACATCAGGTGCGCGTTCGCGTCCCAGCCACTGGCCGTACCAGGCCGCGTCGCCCGCCGGCCCGAAATAGAGACCGCCCTCAAAATGAGCCTCTGGCCCCATCCAGGTCATGTGGCCGCTGCGGATGTAGTACACGAACTCATCCGAGGCATCCCAGCACACCGCGCCCTCAAAACCGGTGCCGCAGGCATCCGCCGCATCCGCCATGACCGCCCACTGCGGCCCGTTCACCGCGCGGCTGCGGGCGCCTTTCGGCTGCAAGAGATGCGTGCCGCCTGCATCGCCGGTGACAAAATGCGTGTAGCGCGCTTCCTTGCGCGAAAGATGGAGAAAATGCAGCTCGCGCCACGGGCCGTCGTCGGTGCGCGTGTAGCGCGCGTCCACCTGCACGACCGGCGAATGGGCGCTGTAGGTGTAACGATAAACCGCCTGCGGCTGCCCGGGCGTCGCGGCGGCGCGCGTTCCGAAACCGGTCCGCACCTCCACCACGGCACGTAGCGGACTCGCGAACACCACACGCGCGGCCGCATCTTCGCAGACGTTGGCACCATACTGCATCATGCGCCCGTCCGCATCTTTGCGGACAATGCGATCGAGAAAATAGATATCCGGATCGGCATGCCCGGAGCGGACATATTCAATGTCCTGCGGAAAGCCGCCCCGCCCGCGGACCGGATGCTTCAACCGGAAAAAGCCGTTTGAGATCACAATGCGCGTGTCGTCGACCGAGACGGCCAGATCGCCGCCCGGCGCCGCGCATAACATGTGATCCGCACGCCACTCAAAGCGCCGAACGGCATCCGGCTCGGTGGTGCCGGGCATCTGCCAAACCAAGACCGGCGTCTCACCGGTGCGATCCACGGCATAGGGAACCGGCGCGAAGCTCCCGTCCGGATACCGCTCGGCAAGACCGGCGTCCGCCGCAGACGCCGCCCATTCGCGCGTCATGCGCTGACAGACCGTCACGTTCTCACGCGCCTGCGCGCCGTTGCGCACGCTGACCGTCAGATCCCCGGCCAGCGCCTGCGCGGCGGCACCCACCACAAAA
>JAGOBZ010000047.1 GCA_017999015.1 Kiritimatiellia bacterium | reverse complement strand
CTCCGTTTCACAATGACTTCTAGCGGCTGCTACATGACAGGCAACGCGACCCCGATCGTCACGAAAACCTCCTTCACCCACGGCATACGCGTGGACAACTGCAACTTTTATGGGATGCAAGGCAATGATAAAGAAAGAGACGGACCGATAGCAGTCATCGGAAATCCGGAGTGCCGCGTCAGAATCGACGAGAGCAGTTTCAACGATGCGCACATCAAAGGGCTGAACTCGGTCCAGGGCGGTGCCCGGCTGTTTCCGGTTGCGACGATCTTCCGGGCGGAAAAAGCCACAGTCGACAACGAAGGAGCACTGCGGTTTGAGATGTTTATCCCCTCTCCGGACAACGGCAACTTCAAGGCCTGTTATGATTTTTCAAAAGGCGTGTTCACCGTGCCGCCGGGCGGGCTTGTTCGAGTGGATTTCGACCTTTCGCTTCAGCAGGAAGAGGGCGGCGTCGTACTGACGCTGAACGGGGTGGACGTTCGGCGGGCGCTCGCCCACGGCGGCGAGATCATCTTTCGCCACATGTTTCCGGCTCTGAAAGCAGGCGATCGCGTGGCCGTGCGCGCGTTGGACGTCCCAAAGGGTGCCGTGCGTGCTGGTCAGATACAAATCACGGCAGGACGGGATTAAACAAATCCTTTTCTTGGAATTGCACTCGTTCTCATCTCATGAATCCGCTAAAGTCATATCCAGACGCCGAGGTACTGGACGATGCGCAAAGTCAAACGCAAAAGAATTCCGCAGGTTGCCGTCCTGCTGGACTCCTGCCACGAGACATCGCGCGGCATGCTGCGCGGCATCTTTGAATATGTCCGGCTCTACGGGCCCTGGGCGCTGAATATCGCCACGGGCGGCGTGTTTGAGCAGAAGATGCCCGATTTCCGCTTTTGGAAGGGATCAGGCGTGATCGCGAACAGCTACAGCCGCGAACTGGCGGACGCGATCGTCGCGGCGCGACTCCCCACCGTCATCTTCGACCTGACCGACGACTGGCAGGAAGAATGTTCGGCTCTGTCGGACGCCAGCCAGGTCCAATGCGATTCAACCGCCACGGGATCTCTCGCCGCCGAGTACCTCCTGCAAAAAGGCTTCTCACATTTCGCCTTCGTCGGACAACGCACAAATATCAACTGGTCCCGCTGGCGCCAGAAGGCTTTCGTGTCCCGGCTGCAGAAGAATGACAGGACCTGTCATGTCTACCCCGGAGCCAAGCCTTTCGAGCAAGAGTGGGAGGTCGAGCGCGTTCGCATGACCCGCTGGCTCGGGAAACTGCCGAAGCCAGTCGCGATCTTTGCCGCGAACGACATGCGCGCACGGCAGGTGCTGGATGCCTGTTTGAGAGCCGACATCCGCGTCCCGTACGAGGCGGCCGTGCTGGGTGTGGACAACGACCCGCTGATCTGCGAGACCTGCATCCCTTCGCTGTCGAGTATCCGGCTGGATGTCGAGGCGGCCGGATACGTGGCGGCGGAACTGCTGGATAAACGCATGTTCGGAGGCCGGGACACCCGAAGAGAAACAAGGATCTACCCGTGCCGACCGTGACCGTCGCCTCCTTATCCTCCGTCGCCGTCAGCTTCGGGCCCTTCCGCCGTGGCGTCTGGAAGCCAAGATAGCCTTGGCGGCAGCCATTGGAGTGAACCTAAAAGGAACAGTTGAACTTACAAAGCACTCTTTGGTTTCAAGTTTCACGCTTCGGCATTGACGTTCGTTCGGCGTTTCAAGCTGGCTTGCCGTACACGTTCACAGCGGAGCGGTTCACACACATGTACACGAAACATGAACGAGGCGCCAATCCAGATAGCGCCCCCGATTCCGATCCCGGCCCGCAAGTCTGGCGCACGGATTTGGAGCCACGGTGACGCTCACAGGAAGACCTCTTGCTTGAGCAACTCAGACCGGAGATCGGAATAGGCGAGCAAACGTGGCGACGTCCCCTTGCGCACGGACAGGGCAGCCGCGACACCTGCCGCCTGCCCAGTGACGAAACACGGACAGATGAGACGGAACGTGTCAATCGTATCGCCCGCGCCCAGACAACGACCCGCGCACAGGAGATTCTCGACCTTCTTGGGAACGATCGCCCGATAAGGAACCGCCCAGGCGGCATGGGCACCGTCATGTCCGAACCAGCCGATCGTCTCGTCGCCGAGCTTGCCATCAGCGATCGCCTTTCGGTCAACGATGAGATCGGTGTCGACGAGGCGTGTGGCCCGCGGGCCGATCTGGGACGTTGTTGCCGCGATGTAGACTTCCTCCCAGCCCGGTGTCTTGCGCATCTCGCGCACCTCCTCCCACCAGAACTGCCGGAACTCCATTTCCGCCCGGCTCAACTCGCGAATGTCCAAGCCGTTTCCGGGACGATCTAAGGGCGGAACACGGACATTTCCCCACCACATCGACTTGTTCGCGGTGTTCGACCGTGTCGGCCACTTTCTCGGTCGCTCCTCCGGCGTCTTCGAGCCCTCCTTCACGCGGTCCATATTCGCCAACAGCACGTCATGGCCGATACTGTGGGTGATCTGCCGGTAGTCGCCGCCGGCCCGGAACAGCATGTCGGCGTCACCGCTGCAATCAACGATCTGCTTCGCGAGAATGGCCTGTCGTCCCTGCTTCGACTCGAAGACGACGCCCATCACCGTGTTCCCGTCCTGAATGACGTCGACGCCCCAGGAATGGAAGAACATCTCGACGCCGCTTTCGCGAATCATCGTGTCCATCAGGTACTTGGCCCCTTCGGGATCGACCGTCGGCTGCAGATTCTTCTTGTTGCCGGTTTTCGCCGGTTCAAACGTTGACACGTCCGCCCCCATCGCATACGCACGGTGCATGAACTCGCCGCAGACACCGCGCGTGACGAGCGTCCAGTCGCCCCCCGCCTCTTTCCGGCAGTCGGAGAGCATGATCAGGACCATGCCGTTCGTGAAGAGGCCTCCGAGTGATCCGTAACGTTCAACAAGCGCGACCTTCGCCCCCGCTCTCCGTGCCGCAATCGCCGCCGCAAAGCCGGCCGATCCACCGCCTACAACAACAACATCCGTCTCATGAAAGACGGGAATCCGGTGGGCCGGTTCGAAAACTTCGCCATTTTCAATCCGACAACTCGGGCCGTCCGTCAGCGTGGGTTCGAGCGGGAAAATATTGCGCCCGAAGCTGGGATTTTTCGGATCGCCGACCGACCCGGCAGGCAGTCTGGACTTCGAGGCGACAGGTTCATCGCCCACCGCCTTTCCAGCCGCAAGTCCGGTAACTCCGATGCCCATGCTTCTCAGAAAATCACGTTTCGTAATCACAATCGCCTCCTTTGTTCTGGTGCCAGAGGGGGGACTCGAACCCCCACGACGGTTTCACCCGCCTGCGGATTTTAAGTCCGCTGTGTCTGCCATTTCACCACTCTGGCGTTGATCGTGGCACGCCTTCGGTCGGGTAGGCGTCGAATATGTGGAGCGCAATTTAACACGGATGACGCGGACGCTCAATACGGAATCGGTGGGTGCGGCGATTCAACTCCGTTGAAGCCGCCCCCTAAGGAAGAATTAGGATTTAGGAATTAGGAGTTGGAGGGGGAGCCACCCAATAGCACAGGGTGACAGAAAGTCGCCGGGGTGTGACTTTCTGGCCGTTTAGGTGGCCGTCTGCTTGCGGTGGGTTTCAAATTGAAAACATTCAACGCTAAACGCTCAACGTTCAACTTTCAACTGGCTTTCGCAGAACGGGCGGGGAAGCCCACGCTGCCGACTGCACTTCGCATCAAACACGCGCTCGACTCGCATGCCCCCTGGTCGCTAAACGATTACGGATACTCCCTTTTTAGGCATGGAAAATGCGCATGCTCTGTTCTATACTAGGAACCTCGTTTTATGGAAATGGACTTTTTTGGTGAAAGGTGAGCCTTCATGGCGGGTCAGCCTGATGCATTTGCAGCCCTTGTCCTGAAAAAAACAGGGCTATTTACCGACCTTCAGATCGAGCATGTGTTGGCGGCAGACCGTTCGGATGGCACTGGCATCACGGGCGCGGTGGTGCGCCTGGGCTTGGCCCGCGAGGATGAGTTCCTGCGTAAGATCGGCGAGGTTCTGGGGTTCGCCTACACCGAACTGGCTCAGACAAGGCCGACGGACGAGTCGCTCACCAAGCTGCCGGCGCGCGCGGTCTATCAGTACAACGTGTTGCCGATGGTGGTCGAGAACGGCGTGTTGACGGTGGTGACCTGCGACCCGTTCAATACCGGCATGACGGACGGTCTGCGGCTGGCGGCGGGCTGTCCGGTGCGGGTGACGCTCAGCCCGCGCGAAGAGATCAACAAGGCGGTCCAGAAGTATTACGGCGTGGGCGCCGACGCGATCGAGAAGATGATCGAGGACGGCCGCTACGCGGTGGACGCCGATCTGGCCTCGATCTCCAAGATCGATGTGAACGAGATCGGGGCTGAAGCCTCGATCGTGAAGTTCGTGAACCAGATCATCGCGGAGGCGGACCGCCAGGGCGCGACCGATATTCATGTCGAGCCGATGGAGGACGAACTGCGCATCCGCTACCGGATCGACGGCATGCTGCACAAGGTGGACGTGCCGCCGCAGCTCAACCGGCTGAAGGCGGCGATCATTTCGCGCATCAAGGTCATGGCGAACCTGGACATCGCGGAGAAGCGGCTGCCGATGGACGGCCGCATCGGCGTGCGGCTCAACAACGATGACATCGACATCCGCGTGTCCACGATGCCGACGGCTTACGGCGAATCGATCTCGTTGCGTCTGCTGCAAAAGGCCGGCAACTTTGTCAAGCTGTGCGATCTCGGTTTCAATGACTTCGATTACGGCCATGTGGTCAAGCTGATCAACCGCCCCAACGGGATCTTTCTGGTGACCGGCCCCACCGGGTCCGGCAAATCGACCTCGCTCTACGCCTTTCTGCACGAGATCAACAAGATGCAGGTGCGCATCCTGACGGCCGAAGACCCGATCGAGTACGAGATGCCGGGCATCAACCAGGTACTGGTGCGCCAGGACATCGGGCTGACTTTCGCGCGTGCGCTGCGCGCCTTTCTGCGTCAGGACCCGGACATCATCATGGTCGGTGAAATCCGCGATGGCGAGACCGCGGAGATCGCGATCAACGCCTCGCTCACGGGCCATCTGGTGTTCAGCACGCTGCACACCAACGATGCGGCGGGTGCCTTCGCGCGTCTGATCGATATGGGCGCGGAGCCGTTTCTGGTGGCTTCGGCGGTGGCCGGCGTGATGGCTCAGCGCCTGGTGCGGCGGCTCTGCCCGAAGTGCCGTCGCGAGATTCCGCTGGACATGAAGTGGTATGACCTGGAGTACCCGCCGGCGAAATCGACCGTCTGGGTGCCTGAAGGGTGCGAGGTATGCACCAAGACCGGATACCGCGGCCGCGGCGGACTCTTCGAACTGCTGGTGGTCACGGAGGATATCGAGTCCACGATCATCGCGCGCAAGTCCTCGACCGAAATCCGCGAGATTGCGCTCAAGCACGGCATGAAGACGCTGCGCGAGGATGGCTGGACCAAGGCCTTCAAAGGCATGACGTCGGTGGAGGAGGTTATGCGCGTGACGGAAGACGCGGGATGATGGAAAAGTTAGGAGTTAGGAGTGAGGATTTAGGAATTAGAAATGCGGCATTACGAGTGAGGAGCTGTTGCAAGTATCGCGTCCCCAACTCCTAACTCCTAAATCCTAACTCCTAACTGACACGGACTGGACGTATGGCGAATTTTTCCTACAAAGCGTTGACGAAAGACGGCCGCAAGGTTGAGGGCATGCTGGAAGCGAGCGACCGCCGTGCGGCGCTGGCGGCGGTCGAGAAGCTGGGGCATACGCCGCTTGCCGTGACGGAGACCAAGTCCAAGCAGGCCAAGGCCAAGGGCACGCCGATCTGGAAGCTCAAGGTGGGCGGCGGCAAGCTGCGCATGAAGGCCACCGAGGTGCTGCTCTTCACTTCGGAGCTGAGCGACCTGCTGGAGGCCGGCATGACGCTGGGCGCGGCGTTGAACTGTCTGTCCAATCAGGGCGAAGAGGATTCGGCGCAGAGTCAGATCGCCGGAGACCTGCGCGACCGCATCATTCGCGGCGAGCAGCTTTCGGACGCGGTGACGGCGCATCCCGACACCTTCCCGCCGCTTTACGGCAACATGATCCGCGCCGGCGAGGCGTCGGGCGCGATGATCGAGGTGCTGCGCCGCCTGGTGGAGCACTATGAGCGCAACGAGAGTATGCGTTCCAAGATCACCTCGGCGATGACCTATCCGATCGTGGTGCTGATTTTCGGGGTGGTCACGGTGATCTTCGCGATGGTCAAGGTGATCCCGCAGTTCGCCAAGATTTTCGAGGGCATGGGCACTACCCTGCCGCTGCCGACACGCATTCTGGTGGGCACGAGCGATTTCGTCATCAAGTACGGCGTTTTTCTGGCGGTGGCGATCGGCATGGGGCTGGTGATGTTCAAACGCTATCTCAAGACCGATGCCGGACGGATCTGGTGGGACGGACTCAAGCTGAAGGCACCGCTGATCAAGGGCATCGTGGCTTGCGGCGCGTATTCGAGCCTTGCCTACACCATGAAGACCCTACTGGCCAACGGCGTAAATGTCTTGCAGGCGCTGCGGATCGCCGAGGAGACCTGCGGCAACGCGCTGATCGCCAGCGCCCTGCGAACCGCGCGCCAGCGCGTGACGGACGGCACCACCATTTCCGGGCCGCTGGCCACCAGCAAGGTGTTTCCCAAAATGATGACCGACATGCTGGCCGTCGGCGAGCAGTCGGGCGACATGCCCTCGTCGCTGGGGCATATCGGGCGGCGGTACGAGAGTGAGATGGACCGCAACATCAAGATCTTCACGAACGCGCTGGAGCCGATCCTGATCGTGATGATCGGCGGGGTGGTCGGTTTCGTGGCGGTCAGCATCCTGATGGCGGTTTTCAAAGTCACCTCGTCGCTCAGTCCGGCGGGGTAGGGGAAGGAAGAAGGAAGAGGGAAGAAGGAGAAGGTTTCTGGTTCCGGGTTTCTAGTTTCTGGTTTCGGGTTGGGTGCAGTGGTTAGGTTAACGATGGAGGAATAAGGCAATGAAACGGGAGAAAAAAGAAGAGCAGGTGAAGAAGAACCGGCGCAGCGGCTTCACGCTGGTGGAGTTGCTGTTGGTGGTGTGTATTCTCGGCATCCTGGCCGCGGTGGTCATCCCGAATGTGATCGGCCACGATGAGGAGGCGCGGCGCCAGGCGACGCGCACGAGCATCACGGCGATCGAGCAGGCGGTGCAGATCTTCGCCATGCGCCACAACGGCAAGCTGCCGGATTCGCTGGACGAACTGACGGCGGGTACCGATGATGCGCCGGGGCTGCTGAAAGAAGGCGCGCTCAATGATTCTTGGGGCACGCCGTTCCAGTACACGAAGACCGGCAAGAAGTTCAAGATCGTCTCGGGCGGGCCGGACGGCGAGATCGGCGGCGAAGACGATATCACGAATTAGAGCGGGGAAGACGACCCGAGCCGACCCGATCCGACGTGATTCGACCCGAGTCGATTCAGGTCGATTGAAGTCGATTCAGGTCGTGAGGAGGCGAATGCGGCGCGGGTTTACACTGGTCGAGTTACTGGTGGTCATGGTGATCATCGGCGTGATGGCGCTGGTGATCCTGCCGTCGTTCGGGCCGGGTTCAGACATCGCGCGGATCAAGACCGCGTCGCGCGGCGTGATGCAGATGGCGCGGTATGCGCGGACCATGGCGGTTCTTTACCAGACGCCGATGGATCTGGTGATCACGTCGGGAGGCGAGTTGCGTGTCGAACGGCGCGGCGGCGGCGGGGCCGGGCGTCCGGGGCCGTCTGCGGGAGGCGGGGACGTGCCGCCCGCGGCGCTGCAGCCGGCGGCTGCGGGCCAAGAGCTGGTCGAGCCAACCTCCCTAGCCGCCGATGAGGCATCCGGCACGGATGAGGGCGGGGGAACCGGCTATGTCATGGCCGATCTGAATGCGTCAAAGCGTTACGAGCAGGTCACGTTTACGGTGGCGCTCGACGAGGAGGCGTTGGAGTCGGAAGAGGCCGAGTTACAGATTGAGGTGACGGAAGACGAGGAGTCGGAAGACGCGGAGGCGCCTGTCGAGGACGGTTCGGATGAAGAAGCGCCCCGGATGGCTCGGATTCCCTTCGAAACCAACGGGAGGTGTCTGCCGTTCGTGGTGCAGGTGACGGCCGGCGGCGAGGATGCCACGGACGCGATCACGGTGAAGGTCGACCGTTTCGGGATGCCGAGGGTGGTCGAGGAGGATGAGCGATAATGCGGCGCGGCGGTTTTACGCTGATCGAAATTCTGTTTGCCACCATGATTCTGGCCACCGGGCTGCTCAGTCTGATGGTCGGGCTGAGTAACTGCGCCCAGATGATGTCGCTGTCCAAAGAGTACCAGGACGCGCAGTTTGTCTTCAGCCTGGGCGAACGCTGTTTCCCGATCCCGCCGAACGACGAGATCACCGATCCTGAGGAGGATGAGCGGCTGAACATCGATCCGGTCGGCGCGGAGGAGATGATTGACGAGCTGCAGATGGAGGTGTCGCGGGAGAAGCGGGCTACCTTCAAGGATTTCACGTTCGAGCGGAGGGTTGAGGAGAAAGAGCTGGAGACCGGTGAAGAGGATGACGGACTCTATGTGCTGCGCACGCGCATCGCGTGGGGCAGCGGCAAAGAGGGATACCACGAGGAACTGGTGCGGTTGATCCGCAAGGGAAAGTGAACGCCGAACGCCGAACGCTGAACGTGTAACCTGTAACTCTCAACTCTCAACTTTCAAGTGATGAACGAGGCACAGAACATCCGTTCAGGGTTTACCCTGCTTGAGCTGGTCATGGCCATTATGATCCTCGCGGTCATGATGATCCTCTCGTTCTTTTGTTTCGACGCCGTGGTGCAGAGCTGGAACGCGGGCATGGAGATGTCGGACGCCATGTCGCAGGCCGATTACGTGATGAACCAGGTCGAGTCCGGTCTGCGCTCGGCCTATTACTCGTCCAGTGTGCAGAAAGACGACGAGCGCGGCTTTCAATTCAACGATGGCGGCGAGGGGCCGGAGGCGCGTGACTCGATCGCCTGGATGAAGGAGGGGCGCGCGTTTGTGGGGAGTCTGAAGGCGATTGACGGCAAGGCCGAGATCGCCGACATGCCGCACCGCGTGATGCTGTATGTCGAGGAGGAAGGAATAGAGGGCGGAGGCGGGCTGATGGCGAAGGCCTGGTCCAGTGATTTTCAGCCGGATGATTTCGATGTCGAGGAGGACGTCAAGGCCTTCTTGGTTTCGCCGCGCATCATGGGGATGGACTGCAAAGTGCTGAAGGAGCCGCCGGAGGCGAATGCCAAGGAGGTTGAATGGGAGGACGAATGGACCTCCTCCAACGCCTTGCCGTACAAGGTGTCTGTCACGCTTTATCTGCGGCCCGTGAAAGAGCGCGACGAGCCGGTCGCCGTGACACGCGATATCGAACTGCCGGTCTGGGATGTCTCGCAGAATCCCGTGCAGAGCGGGGGGGCGCAGGACGGGAAGATCCCCGCACATTCGCCGCTAACCGGCGGTCAGGGGACTGGGCAGGGCGGAAGTATGCAACAGGGCGTGCGCGGCGGACGACCGGGCACGGGCGGCATGCAGCGGCAGCCGATCACGCCGGGAGGACGGCCAGGGACGGGCGGCGGTATGTCGCAACCGATGGGGCCACCGGGTGGAGGAGGGCCGATACGATGAAAGCCTTGCGACCCAGAAACCAGAAACAAGGAACTTGCAACCAAGGTAATCGGTTCGCCCATCGCTCGCAGAGTGGAAACAAACGGCGGGATAACTTTCAACGCTCAACTTTCAACTTTCAACGCTCAAGTTATTGGCAAATGGCAGGGGAATGTGAAGATCGCGCGTTTAAAGCGAAAAGATGCGCAAGGCTGGGGGCGCGGACGGCCTCGTCCGCGGCAGCCGCGTTCCCATTGCATGTCCGGTGGCTGGACGAGCAGACGCTCGTCCCTCCCAGACCGGTGGTGCCGGCAGTGGCGGGGGAGGGGCAAGCGTCTGCTTGCCCGGACAGCGAGGCCGCACTACCGAGTGCACGTGGGGCTTTCGTGCAGACAGGAACCCGGAACCAGAAACCTGTAACCTATAACCTGAAACCTGTAACCTGTAACTCCCAGCGCGGCTCGGCGCTGATCATCGCACTCTGGACGATCGCGCTGCTGGCGATGCTGGTGATGTCCTTCGCGCTGGACGCGATGCTGGAGGGCAAGATCAATGTTTACGTCCGGCAGCGGCGTCAGGTGGATTATTTGACGCAGTCGGGCGTTTCAATCGCCGAAATGCTGTTGCTGACCTACAAGAATGCGACGCCCGCCGCCTCGTCGCCCACGGCTGCCGCCGCCGGTACGGCGGCCACGGCCGTGCCTTCGCAGCAGACGGCTTCGGGTGAGGAAACGGATGACAAGTGGCTGCAGGCCAAGCTTGACCTGCAGCATGGCTCCGCCAAGGTAGGGGCATACGCCGTTGAGCCGGACAAGCCCGAAAACGGCGTGGTGACGGTTGAGATCACCTCGGCCGACGCCAACAAGTGGCCGATCAATCTGCTGGTTAAAGGGGATATCGCCGACCGGATCTGGGAGAATATCCTGAACGCCATCGGAGTGCCGATGGAGTATCAGGAGGAGGTGGTCGACAGTTGGTATGACTGGCTGGACGCCGACAGCACCATCACCGGGCGGAGCGGTGCCGAGGATGAGTATTACGACGATCTCGACAAGCCGTACAAGGCGCGGAACGGTCCGATCTCCTCGGTCGGCGAACTGGAGATGATCAGGGGTATCCGAGAGCGCCCCGCCATTTTCAGCGGCGGTATCTTGAACCCCGAGGAGAAAAGCAAGAAGGCGCAGGTCCGTATCCACCCCGGGATCAAGGCTTTTTTTGACATCTATGGGGAAACTGTTAAGATCAATGTCAATTCCTCTGAGCTGGAGGTGTTGTTGACGGTACCGGGCATCGACGGCGATCATTTGTTGGCGAACGCGATCATCGAGGAGCGGAGAACCGGCGCCAACAGGGTCACATCGGGTGATGCGTCAGCCGAAAGCCTGCTGTTTAAAGACTGGAGCGATCTGAACGCGCGTATTCCCGGCGGCGTCCCGACCGAAGTGGAGCCCTATTTGGCTTATGCTCCCCAAAAGTACTTTGAAATCGCAGTGACGGGCGAGGCGGGCGGCATTTCGCACCAGATCAAGGCGGTGGCGATTGTCGAAGGTGACCGGGTGCGGTATCTGCGTTGGCGCGAAGATCCGTAGGAGAAGTGCGTGAGTTCATTAGTTCATTAGTGCATTAGTTCATTAGTGCGTTAGTGCGTGAGTGCGAAAGTTGGAGTTTCGATTCGGGTCGGACAAAGAGTTGAAGACACGGTTTAGGTATGGCGAAAAGTGATGTCATTGCGTTGTTGGCGGAAGGCGGCGTACTGAGGGGCGTGAGATTCGCGCCGCGCGGGCGTGACGGCTGGACGCGTGCCGGAGGGGGCGTCTGGCCGCTGCTGACGCCCGACCCGGCAATGACGGCTGACGGAGACGGTGCAGAAGCGGCCGCGTTCCCTGCGGCTGCGGACGAGACGGTGGTGGAGAGCGATAAGCCGATGACGCGGGCGCTGGTGGCGGCCCGTTCGGCGCTGGGTTCGCGTGACATCGTGCTGGCGTTGCCGCTTTCCCAGGTGTTGGTGCGTGTGCTTAAGATGCCGCTGGAAGTTCGTGACGACGTGACGGACGCCGTGGCGTTGCAGATGGACAAACTTTCCCCCTTCCCCGGAGAAGAGCTGTCGGTCGGTTGCGAAATCTTGAGTGAAACCGAGTCGCACCTGTGGGTTTTTGCCGCTGCCCTGCCGGCCGCGATCTTTGAGGCGCTGGGCACGGCGTTGGACGAAGCGCATCTGCAGGCAGTCCGCACCGACGTCGCCGTGCTGGGCTGGCTGAGGTCGCTGAGCGGCCCCTGCCAACTGATGCGCGACGGCCGGCGTGTGATCGTGATGGATCCGGACGGGTCGTGGGAGCTGGCGGTGCTGGATCATGGCGTGCCGGTTTTGGCGCGCGGTCTGGGCGGGGCCGCATCGACAGAAGATGTGATCCGGGAACTGACCCTCTCTCTCTTGAATGTCGAATTGGATGTCGGCGTCGGTGCGGTCGAGGAGGTGCTGGTAGTCTCGCAACAGGTGCCGGATCAGGCGCTTATTGAAAAATTACGTGGCTTAACCGGTGCCGAGGTCCGGCACGTGATACCGCCGACGCCGGATGGCGGGGTCGAGGGCGTGGCGTTGCGTACCGGCGAGGGGGCTGTTCTGGATCTCACGCCGAAAGCGTGGCGAGACCAGATCAAGGCGTCGCGCATCCGCAAGCGGGTGGTGACCGGCGCGGGGATCGCGCTGGCGATATGGGCGGTGTTGATGGGTACGCTCTTCGCCGGGCCGGCGGTCTACAAGCAGCTCACCGCGCAGGTCCGCAAGCACTCGCGCGCGCATGCCAAAGCGTATAAGCAGGTCTCTGACACACGCGAGCGCGTCAACCTGATCGAGTCTTACACCGACCGCACCCGTTCATCTCTGGAGATGTTGCGCTT
>JAGOBZ010000505.1 GCA_017999015.1 Kiritimatiellia bacterium | reverse complement strand
GTCCACTTCTGCGGGAACGATGTCCGGGAACCGTCCGGGACCGGTGCCAGGGACAGGCGTCGGAGGAGCGTCACTGGCGCAGTCTTGGGTAGGAGCGGCTTCAGCCGCGATCGAGGCCTGTCGCGCGCAGAGCGCGCTCCTACAACTGGAAAAGGGGCCAGAGTGAATTAGCGTTTCAAACGCTAATTCACTCTGGCCCCTTTTCCGCGGTCCGCCGCATGTTCACGTCGAGTATCAGGGGCACGAGGCCCTGGTTGCGATCGCTGACGGTCTGCCGTTCATGGGTCGGCTGCCCGGGCGCGTGGCGGCGATTGTCCGGGCGTGGTGCCTCGACCACCGGCTTGAGCTGGAGGACAATTGGGCTCGCGCGCAGGTGCTGAAGCCCTTGAACCGCATTCCGGGTGCCGACAATGATTAAGCTGACCGCCATCGAACCGAGCAAGGACCGGTGTCTGCTGCTGCACTTTTCGGACGGCGCACGGGGGGTCTTTGACTTCACGCCGTTTGTTGAGGCGGGGACGGCCATGACCGAACCGCTGCGAGAGCCAGCCTTCTTCTCGAAGGCGTTCATCGAGCTGGGCGCCCTCGCCTGGCCCAACGGCTTCGAGTTGAGCGCGGAGTCGCTGTACCGGCGACTTGGCGAAGCGGGGGCATTGCAGCGCGGCACGGCGGCGGCCTGAGCGCGGTCCGATCGAAGAAGGATTCGGGCGATCGACATCGGGCGGCGCGGAGACATCTAGCGATGAGTACGAGGGTGAAAGTGGTGAAACACGGCGGGCGTAGCTATGCCATCGTGCCCCTGTCCACCTACCGCAGGCTTCAGCGCGAAGCCGAAGCCGCGAGCGACCTGATTGCGTACGATCGCGCAAAGGCTGCCGACACCGGGTTACGGGTTCCAGCGGCCGTCGTCGACGCAATGCTCGACGAGGTGAGAAGCCGGGGTCAGAGTCCAGTTTCTGCCGTCCCCAAAAAAGCCGCAAGCTGAACCCCGGAAAAGGGGCCAGAGTGAATTAACGTTTGAAACGCTAATTCACTCTGGCCCCTTTTCCGGGCCCCTTTTCCGGAGTTCGACCCCATGCCTCAACGGCATGGGCGACCGGCGTATCATGCTCAGCGCGCGGATCGCCCGGGCCGACATGTCGAGTCCGGCGTCGTGCGGAGGGTCTTGCCATGATCGAGGCTCGCTGGCGGCTTGTTGCATGCGTCTCGGTGCTGGTATTCGCCACCGGCGTCGACGCGGCATCGCGACTGACTAAGGTCGTGGACAGCTTCGACCAGGTGCCGGGCGCGGGAACCGGCGTCGCCTTCGTGCTGCCCGGCACCGCCGCGGCGCACAAGAACGGGATCTTCGTGTTCCAGGCCGAGGTTTCCGGCGTCAAGGGGCTGTGGCGCAGCGGGCCCGCGCCGGCTGCATTCACGCGCCTGGTCGACGGCAACACCGCGATCCCGTCCGGGAGCGGCTTCTTCCGCGACCTGGTGCCGTTCCGGTTCGACGGCAACTCCGTCGTATTCCGCGGCGACGACCAGTTCGAGTTCGGCGGGCAGGCCGGCTACTACGCCCAGCCCGTCGCGGGCGGGGCGCCCACGATGCTGGCCAACCAGGGCACCTTGGTGCCGCCTGCCAACACAGTGAGCTTCGGCACCAACATCGGCTTCCCCGGCGGCACGCAGGAACAGATGGCGCTCGACGCCGGCACCCTGGTGTTCGCCGACGACAGGGAGGCCGGCAACTATGCGATCCCGGTTCCGGCGGGCCCGTTGCGTGCGCTGGGCACGACGGCCTTCGCGATCTGCGAGACCGGCAATTTCCTCGCCTTGATCTGGGCCAATCCGGAGATCAGCGGCAACACGGTCGTAATGGGAATCGGCGGCGGCGCGGGTGCTGCGCTGTATGCCTTCCCGCTGGGCGGCGTGAGCGGCATCGTGGACGCATGCGCCACGCCGCGCCTGCGCGCCAACAACGGGTTTCGTATCGCCAGCCGCAATGTGGCCATGCCGGGCGGAGGCGCGAACTTCGACGCGTTCGCCTTCAACACGCTGCGCATCGATGGCGACCGCGTGGTCTTCCGTGGCGGCAACGGCCTCGGGCGATTCGGCATCTACAGCAGCGCCACCGATGGCTCGGGCCTGATAGAACTGGTGAGCACCGAGACGCCCGTGCCCGGCGGCGTCGGCAACTTCCAGGGGCCGGTCGCGGGCTTGAGTCTCGACCGCATCGTGATCGGTGGCGAGGTCGTGGTGTTCCGCGGCACCGATGCGAGCGCGTTCCAGGGCGTGTACGCGGTGCCGGTTCGCGGCGGGCAGGTGGTGGAGATCGTGCGTGCCAACGACATGCTGCCCGACGGCCGCACGGTCTTCGCCGCAGGCGGCGCGGCGCTCGCGCCCGAACTGTTCAACGGCGATTCGATGGACGGCCGCAGCCTGGCGCTGCGTATCGACTTCACCGATCCCCAGCGCGGCTTCGGCAGCGGCATCTACGCCATCGACCTTCCAGGGGCTCTGTTCGCCGACGGTTTCGAGAACCCCTGATGCCCAATCCCGGGGTATTCCGCGAAACGGTGCCATGACCCGGTGCCAGAGACGGAAAGCGCGGGCAGCGCATGCCGTCCGCTATCCACACCAAAAACGCATCCTGACCCCGGCTTTCGCTAGGGCTTGACGAAGGTCGCCCGGCTCGCCTCCTGCAGCTTCACCGCGCAGGTGGCGCGCACCGGCGTGCCGTCCGGAAGGAATTCCGTGTACCGCGTGTCGATCGACTCGATCACGCCCTCGAAGGC
>JAGOBZ010000504.1 GCA_017999015.1 Kiritimatiellia bacterium | reverse complement strand
GCCGCCGATGCGGCATCGACGGGAACGCCATCGTTGTTGAACTCGGAGGAGAGATAGAACCAGCGGTAGTTCTCGGCACGAAGCATGAAGGCGATCATGGGAATGTTCACGTCGTAGAGCCGCTCGCCATGCACGCCATGCGCATGGAAATCGCCTTTGTGCCAGCCCGCCGCCGCAGGATCGAACAGCGGCTCCAGAACGATGGCGAGCGATTCCTGACGCCCTGCCGGCACGTCCCGTTCGACGGTGGCCGGCGCATACCCGTCCGCCCGAACCGTCAGATGCAGCCGACCCGGAGCGGCTGAAAAAGCAAAAGTGCCGGAGGTCCAGAAACGGCGGTTGGGTTGATGCCAGACCCCCGCAGGCACATCGGTGCGACCGCCATAGGGCTGACCGGCCACATCGAACCAGCGTATGGGCCCCGAGCCGCTTCGGGCCTCAAACCAGGCCGCGAGGCTTTTTCCCGTCACCGCATCCGTGATGCGTCCGGAGACGACCGCCGTATCGTCCGGCGTCATCTGCAGGCGGCAGGTGACCGGCACATCCGAGGTGACCGCAAGCCGCGCGAGAAGCGCGTCCGCCATGCCGGGGAAAACCGCTTTGAGCGCATAGCCGCCGTTCGGCAGGTCGGCGATCACGAAGGCTCCATCCGCCCCGGACTGAACGATCCGTCCGTTGCAGGTTATGACCCAGGCGCGCGAAAGCGGCGCGCCGTCTGCGCCCAAAACCACACCCGCAATCTGTCCGCCATAACTCGCAACGACACAGGCCGCAAGCCCGAAAGCCGCGAAAATCAAACGTACCGCCGAAGATACAACCATCACACCGTCTCGCTATTTTTGGTTTTCAGACTACTGAGGCTCTTGCAAAACACCTTGTTTGCAGGTGTGGCACGGGCATCTTGCCCGTGTAAAAAGGCCAAACTCCAGGCACGGGCATCTTGCCCGTGTTTCATGGGCGGGACGCCCATGCCACGAGGGGTTTTGCAAGCGCCTCTACTAGGACACCGCCAACTCAACGCGCTGGATGATGTGGTCCTGATAGGGTTTGTCCAGCTCGATGAAATAGCCGCTCCAGCCCCACACGCGGACGATCAGGTTGCGGTGTGCCTCGGGATGCGCCTGTGCGTCCTTGAGCTGATCGCGGTTGATCGCGTTGATCTGCAACTGGTGGCCGCCGCGGTCGATGAAGTACTTCACCAGTTGCGCGACCTTGGTGATCCCGTCGCGCTCCCTGAACGCGCTGTCGTGGATCTCGATGGTCAGTGGCCCGCCGTTGATCACGCGCCCCAGATTGGGCACCGTGAAGGATTCGATCACCGACAGCGGCCCCTTGACCGGCACGTTCAGCGACGGCGCGTAGTTGGCGGAGAAAGGCTGGCCGGTGAGTCGGCCGTCCGGCGTGGCGTGCAGTTCGTTGGCGTGCCAGATGTAGTACATCGCCGACCCGGTGCCGCAGCGGTAGATGCCGCCGCGCCCGTTCTTTCGCCCCTCCCACGTGTCGGCGAAAGCGTCGAGCAGCATTTTGCCAAGCTGGTCCACCGAAGCCTCGGCGTTCCCCATCTTGGGCACACCGAAACGGGCTTTGGCCAGCAGTTCGGGCTGTCCCGCGAAATCGCTGTCGACCGCGGCCGCCAGCGCGCGCAGGTCCAGTGAGCGCTCCTCGAACACGAGCCGGCGGATCACGGCCAGCGAATCCACGGCAGTCGAAAGCCCGGTGCCGTGGATGCCGAAGTTGTTGTAGCGGTTGCCCTCGCACACATCGCGTCCGGCCGCGACGCGCCCGTCGCACAGGATCGAGACAAAGGGGCCGGGCAGGATCTTGACCGTCTTGAACGCATCGGCCAGACGGTCCGCCTCGGCCATGAGGCCGGTGCGCACATCCGTCAGGAACGCCTCGAAGGTCGCGGCCCGGCTGGCGCGCAGGGCGCGGTCCACCACCGCCGGAAAGGAGACGGCGCCGATGTTGGGGATGTCCATGCCGCAACCCGGTATGATGAACTCCCAGCAGGCCGCGACGGTGTAATCGCGCGCGTCTTCGAGCGCGTACCCGTGCCGCACCAGCGCAGGGATGACCACGTCGTCGTTGGCGTATTGCGGGAAGCCCAGCCCTTGGCGCGTCAGCTCCGTGCCTGCCTCCAGCACCTCCAGCGGGGTGTTGGACGTCACGCGCAGGTTGATCTTGGGATCGATCACGGCCAGCTCGCACGACGCCTTCAAGCAGAGGCGCGAAAGGTCATTGAACGCATCTTTGCCGTCGCGGTCCACGCCGCCCAGCATCAGGCTCTGGCCGTTGTCGCCCTGCTGCACGCCGATGTAGAGATCGCTGTCGCGGTTGCAGCTCAGGAAGAACTCTTCGATCAGCTCCAGCGCCGCGTCGGCCGTCAGGCGTCCCGCGTCGAGATCGGCCTGATAGTAAGGCCACATGTACTGGTCGAACCGGCCCAGCCCGTTGTGATACTCGCCTTCGCACCACAGCGTGTAGTGCAGGATGCGCAGAAACTGCAGGGCCTCATGGAGGGTTGTCGCGCCCTGCCGCGGCACGCGCGAAAGAAGGTCCGCGAGCTCGGCGAGCCCCTGCGCGTGCGCGGCGGCGCGGTACCGCTCCGCCAGGTCGAGCACGGCATCGACACCTGAAAGGGCTGCGGTCAAGAACGCCACGGCCGCGTCATCGCGCTCCGCCTCGGCCTGCTGCAGCCGCGCCGCGATCTCCGCGCGCCGCGCGTCCAGGCCCTCGCGGATCGTGGTCGCGTAATCCGGCGAGATGTTAAAGACGCA
>JAGOBZ010000503.1 GCA_017999015.1 Kiritimatiellia bacterium | reverse complement strand
TGATCGGGTGCATTGACGGCGAAGTCCTGGGCAACTACTGCATGCTGCGGGCCATGCGCGGCCGCGCCTACGCCGTGCTTGCCAAGGCCCGCGCCGACAACCCGGGAAAGCCCGTCGAACAGTCCAAGGCCGCCGCCGGCATCATCAAGCAGATCCTCGCGCTCACCCAACAGTGCACCGCCATCGAACGCGAGTACGGCATGACGCCGTCCAGCCGTTCCCGCGTCGCCACGCCAGAAGAGCGGAAGCGCACGCCGGCGGCCACGACCGCCGCGGGGAAATACCTCGCAGCCGGGTAACACCGGCCCACGCCCAGCCCCGACCGCACCGCGCGGCCGGGGCTTTTTCGTTTGGCCATGCCACGTACACGCGTTGTGCATTTCTTGCACAAAATCTGTGCAGCGTGTATATTCAGTGCATGGGACGCTCGGAACAACTCGGCCACGACACGCACGACACGGACAAGATCCCCGGCGGCTATCTGCGGTACTACGACCGCGAGTTTGCCGGCCGCGAGAAATCCACGCGCGTGCTTGTGGAGCTCGGCATAGACAAGGGTGGGTCGCTCCGGCTCTGGCACGACTGGTTCCCGTGGGCCAGGATCATCGGGTTTGACCGCTGCGCACACCCGCCGATGCACGGGCAATGGCCCCGCATCGAAACGCACCTGTGCCAACAGTCCGACCCCGCCACCATCCTGCGCCATCTCCCGCCCGTCGTCGACATCATCATTGACGACATGTCGCACCTGCGCAGCCTGACCGAGCCGTGCCTGTGGGCGCTCTGGGACCGACTCGCGCCCGGGGGCCTCTACGTAATTGAGGACTGGTGTACCGGGTACTGCGAGGACTGGCCGGACGGTGAGCAAACTGCGGACATGCCGCGTACACCCGCCGGACATTCGGCGGGCATGGTGGGGCTCGTCAAGACACTGGTCGACGAGGTTGGGGCCGCCGTCGCGAGCCGAGGGAAGCTCACCGGCCCGGTGTTGCGCAAGTCGCGATTCTCCCGCATGGCGGTTTACGCCGGACTGGTCTGCATCGAGAAAGCCTGATGGCCAAGCGCAAACCCAAGCCGCCCGCCTCGCACTGGCTGGACACGCTCCGGCTGATCCCGGGCTATGACCCGTTCCGCGACGCGGCCGGGTTCACGTTCCGCGAAGACCTCGCCGACAAGGTTGTCGGGTTCTTCCGCGAAGTCCTGACCCACGTCAAGGGCCACCTGGCCGGGCAGCCGTTCGAGCTGCAGCCGTGGGAGCAGGCCATTGTCGGGAACCTGTTCGGCTGGGTGGACAGCCGCGGCCTGCGCCGCTACCGCGAGGCGTTCGTGTACGTCCCGCGGAAGAACGGCAAAACGGCGCTCATCGCCGGCATCTGCAACTATGTCCTGTTCTGCGACGGCGAGCCGGGCGCGGAGATCTACAGCGCCGCCGCCGACCGCGACCAAGCATCACTCGTGTTCAGCCAGGCCAAGGGCATGGTCCTGCAGAACCACGACCTTGAAACCCGCTCCAAGATTTACGAGTCGCACCGGTCGATTGAACACGCCGGCAGCGCGTACCGCGTCATTTCTGCCGACGCGAACACCAAGCACGGGTTCAACACGCACTTCGTCGTGGTAGACGAACTGCACGCCCAGCCCAACCGCGAACTCGTGGACGTGCTCACCACCTCGACTGGCGCCCGCCGTCAGCCGCTCGTGGTCTTCATCACGACCGCCGACTTCATGCGGGAGAGCATTTGCAACGAGAAGTTGGACTACGCGCGGAAGGTTCGCGACGGCGTAGTCAAGGACGCCCGTTGCCTGCCGGTCATCTACGAAACCGACATCAATGCCGACTGGACCGACCCGGCCGTGTGGGCCGCGGCGAACCCGAACATGGGCGTCAGCTTCTCCCGCGAGAACATCGAGGCCGAATGCCTAAAGGCGCAGGAAACGCCGTCGTTCGAAAACACATTCAAACGGCTCCGGCTGAACATGCAGACGCAACAGGACGTTCGTTGGCTCGCCATTGAGCAATGGCAGGCGTGCCAAGGCGAGCTGCCAAACCTTGACGGCCGGCCGTGCTGGGGCGGCCTGGACCTGAGCAGCACCACGGACCTTACCGCGCTGGCGCTCGTGTTCCCAGGCGACGGCTGTTTCTACCTGCTCACCAAGTTCTGGGCTCCGGCGGTGGGGGCCAGGCAACGCGAGCGCCGCGACCGGGTCCCATACGAGACGTGGGCGCGCCAGGGCCGGATCGACCTGACTGACGGCGACGTGGTGGACTATGACCGCGTGCGCGCCGACATCAACAAGCTGACGGAGCGCTACGACATTCGCGGGCTCGCTATTGACCGTTGGGCGGCAACGCAGATCACGACGCAGCTTTCGCAGGACGGCCTGGAGGTTGTGCCGTTCGGGCAGGGCATGGCCAGTATGAGCGCCCCGGCGAAGATGTTCGAACGGCTCGTCCTCGCCGGTCAGCTCGTGCACGACGGCTGCCCCGTGATGCTCTGGATGGCCGGGAATGTCGCCATCGAGACCGACGCGGCCGGGAACATCAAGCCGTCGAAGAAGAAAAGCACCGAGCGTATCGACGGCATTGTCGCGTCCGTCATGGCCTTAGGCCTGGCCGCGATCAAGGCTGACGAGGGCAACTCGGTTTACGACACGCGGGGGATCCTGACGCTATGAAGACTCGCGCAATACTCTGTCTTGTCGGGCTCGTGCTGATGGCCGCCGGCGCTGCTGCCGTGTACTGGCCGGCCGGGCTGCTGGCGCTCGGCGCCGGGCTGTAC
>JAGOBZ010000046.1 GCA_017999015.1 Kiritimatiellia bacterium | reverse complement strand
ACGCGGGTGAAGCGCAGCTCCGACCGGAAAAGGTCGGGATTCGTGTTGTTGGCTTTGATGGCGCTCAGCAGCGCGGCGGCGGTCTGTGCCGG
This sequence comes from Kiritimatiellia bacterium, assembly GCA_017999015.1. Taxonomy (GTDB): domain Bacteria; phylum Verrucomicrobiota; class Kiritimatiellia; order RFP12; family UBA1067; genus DUPH01. The sequence goes on along the minus strand of JAGOBZ010000046.1, from coordinate 12,628 downwards.
TTTCACGACCTCGGGGTTGATCAGACGCGCGACCAGCGTGTCGCCCTCGATGCCGTAGGCGGCATACTGGTAGGGATGGGCGCTGAAGTCGGCGCGGGCGTTGGCTGAGCCGAACCAGCGGAGCTGCACGAGCGCAAACTCCGTGCCTTGGCAGAGGCAGGCGCGCGCGTAGAGGGTGTCCGGCGTGCCGGAGGGATAGGCGACAAGATATTCGTCTGCCGCGAGGGCCAGCACCGACAGCCGCACATCTTTGCCGTCCAGGGTGATTTGCCATTGGCCGACCAGCGCTGTATCGATCTGGGTCTCGGGCTTTTCCGCGAGAGGCACCGTATAATCGCATCCTGCCAGCAGGACAGCGGCAAACCAACCGAACACAGGGCGCAGCGTTGCAGGTTTCATGGCTTTACTCCTTGGGGAACAGTATATCAGCGGGACGTTCTTTCAACCACTGGATTTTGTCCTCCTCGTCGCGGCGGATCACTTCCACATAGTACTTCTTGCCGCGCACGAAGAGCCCATGCACCGCGTCCGCGCCCTCGGCATCGGCCACGGCCCGGACGATCTCGATCATCGGCCGCGTGATGGTGAGGCCGGGCAGGAAGACCGGGATGCCCGGCGGATAGGGCACAAGCAACTGGCTGCTGACGCGGCCTTCGGTCTGGTCGAGTTCGATCAGCTCGCCGTCGCACAGGGCGGCGTCGCGCGGCAGCACGGTGGCCTGGCCGTTCACGGCGTCGGCCACGCTGCTGTCGAAGGCATCGCGCTCAGGGCGGCCGATCGCGTCTTTCATCAGCATGATGGCGCGGTAGAGGTATTCGAAATGGTCCTCGACCGTACCCATCGTGACCAGAAACAGCAGCGTGACCGGCGTTGATTTCTCCCACTGGATCCTGGCGGCGCGCAGCAGGTTCTTGAAGCGGCGGCACGCTTCGGAGGTTTTGAAGGAGAGCATGATCTTGAGCGGATCATGCAGGTAACCTTCACGCTCATAGGCGGGGGCGTCGGCCGCGCCCACCACTTCGCGCAGGCCCGCGAAGCACGCCTCCTCGGGCAGCCCGCAGTCGCGCGCGACACGCGCCTTGAAGGTCTTGACCCAGCGCAGACGCTCTTCGATCAGTTTGAGCCCTTCCAGCCGCATCTGCACGCCGGCGCAGTCGAGTGTGGCCATCATGGGGTAGTGGGGCGAGGTGGAGTGCCAGTAGCGCAGCACCTCGTGCAGGTCGTGGCTGAACTTCTCGTAGGAGCCGCGGCCGTTGATGGCGAAGCGTGTGAGCAGCCAGCGCCACTCGACCGACTCGCTCTCGAAAAGCTGCTTGAACCGCAGCGAGACATGGATCATCGAGGACTGGCTGAAGGCGGCCAGTGTCTTGTGGGTGGACTGCACGGCGAAATGGGCGCTGGAGGTCTCGTGGATGGCGTTGTAGCGCACGCGGCGGCCGTTCGAGGCCACCGCCGTGTAGTAAGGATGGAAGCTGAGATACGGCGCCCACGCTTCATCCGCATAGAAGAGGATGCCGTGGCGCTCGCAGAGCCGGGCGATTTCCCAGACCGGATAGAGGATCCCCTCGTAGGTGCAGGTTGTCAGCACCAGCATGCGCGGCTTGGCGTGCTCGGAATAGTGCGCCGCGATGGCGCGCCGCAGGTCATCCATGGCGACCGGCGCCCAGACGCCGAGATGGGCGTTGAAGCGGGCGGGCAGGTAGTTGGGGATGGCGCCGGCCATCACGACGGCATGATGGACCGACTTGTGGCAGTTGCGGTCGAGCAGCACCGTCTCGCCGGGCCGCAGCAGCGTCATCAGCATGGCCTTGTTGGAGGTGGTCGAGCCATTGGTGATGTAACAGCTCTGCGCCGAGCCGAAGATCTCGGAGGTGAGGCGCTGGGCATCGGCCAGCGGCGTGCGCGATTCGGGCGTGGAGAGGTCGCCCAGGCTGTGGACCGAAACGCTGAGGTCGGCTCGGAAGGTCATAGCCCCGTACTCGTGGCGGAACCCCTGCAGGAAGAGCGACCGGCTGAAGGCGTGGCCGGCGTTGTGGCCCGGCGTGTGCCAGGAGGTGCCGGCCTCGTCCATCACGTAGTGGCGCAGGGCATGCCAGAAGCGCGGCTCCCACAGGGCGCGGAACAGGTGGCGCACACGGGGCAGATGGGCCTGGATCTCGGTAAAGACCTCACGCGGCTTGAGCACCCAGCGGCGCGACGGCACCCGGACCCGCTCTGCACCCGGCGTCGTCAGCACGATTTTGGGGATGGGCGGAAAATAGGTGTAGAGCCATTGGGTCAGCGGTATGCCTTCGAGGTTCAGGGCATGCAGCGGCAGACGCCGCGACGGTTGATCCGGGTCAACGAACGTGTCATCCAGCAGAAAAAGGATGCAGGTTTTGCCCTCATCCGTCAGCATGCCCTCCACCGTTTCGTCCGAGAAAAGCCCGCGTTGAAGCTGTTCGGGCGTGGCGACCGGCACAATCCGCAGCGGCGGCCAGTCGATCGGGTCGTCCGACGGAAACGTCTCGTTGCAGAAACTGCGAAAGGTGTCTGACAAGCCGTGGGTCAGCGCTTGGAGGCGCGCATGTTCCAGAGGAGCGCTCTGAAGATAAAAAACGGTGAGTTCATTCATAATCGACCGATGCCAATAGAGTACGTCAAAGCAGGGGACACCCGCCAGCGGAAATCTTGAAAAAAAGATTGATTCAAATCATGCGTTACGCTACCCTTACGAGGCATTGATGGAGGTATAAATGCGTGCGAAAAGTACATTGAAATGCAAGGCAGGTTCGAAAAAACAAAAACAGCAGACACGTATTCTGCTGGTGGATGACCACCCTTTGGTTCGCGAAGGCTTGACCACCCTGTTCCACGCCACCCCTGACCTCAGGGTCGTCGACGAGGCCGGCAGCGCGGAAGCGGCGATCGAGCTGCTGCAGGTGCGTCTCCCGGACTTGGCGATGATCGACCTGGCATTGCCCGGCAAGGATGGTCTTGACCTCATCAAGATGATACGTGACACCTATCCGACGCTACGCATGATCGTTTTGTCCATGCATGAAGAAACGCTTTACGCGGAACGCGTGCTGCGCGCCGGCGCACACGGCTATATCATGAAGGACATGCTTGGGCCGCAGATTGTCGAGGCTGTCAGATCCGTTCTGCGCGGCGAGATCTTCGTGAGTCCGGCCATCTCATCCCGCATGTTGCGCCAAATCCTTGATCGCGACAGCCCGCCGCCTCCGAGCGACGACGTCGAGTCGCTGAGCGACCGCGAACTCCAGGTATTCCTCTGCCTCGGCAGCGGTCTGTCATCCAAGGAGATCGCCGCGCGTCTCGGCCTTAACATCAAGACGATCCAGACCTACCGAGAGCACATCAAACACAAACTCCGTCTGCGTAACGCCACAGACCTGGTGCATTTCGCCACACAATGGTCCAAGGACAAGTCAGCACGGTCTTGAAGCGCGCCGCCGCGCTTTCGCTGCGTTCAGAGATTGTCCCGGTCGCCTAGTCCAACGGCATGGGATTACAGAGGTTCTCCTCTTTGTCTGCCACCCGTCCGCAATTGAAGCAGATGTGTTTCGGCTCTTTGGCCAGTTGCTTGATCGTTTCAAACTTCGCCTGGCTGGCCAGCAGACAGAGGTGGCCCTCGTGTTTCCCGGCGCACGTACAGTTCTTTTCGCTCATGATCGGTGCCTCCCTTAAGTGTTTCCCAGTCTACCACACGCCCCTGCCCCGGACAAGCGCTTCACCGGTTATTGATGATTACGTCGTTTCATGTACACGTGCTTGAGCCCCTGCCCCGTTGTTTGTTACTCTCAAACCCATGAAATTTTTTTGGCCTATCTATCTGACAGTAGCTGCAGTCGGCACTACGGGTGTTTTTGTGGCGGCGCCTTTGGCCCGGCCGTATGTTCCTGAATGGTTGAAAATATCGGTATCGACGGTGCCGGATGCCGGACGTTCCGTTGTTGCCGCGCGCATCGAGAGTGCTGACCGCACAGCGGTACGTGCTGAGCCTGCGCCCACAGATCCGGTGCCCGTCGGGCAAGCGCTTCCCGCCACCCAAGAAACACAACTTGAGGAGATGCCGCCGGCTCTGCACGGCATCTACCTCGCGCAGCGCGGCGAGAAGCCCGGCTGGGGCGTCACGCACCAGCGCACCGTCTACTACACGCTCGACGGCACCCGCGCCGGTCATGTGGAGGGCGGCGCGCTGCTCGATTTCCACGGCACGCGCACCTCTTCCAAAGGCGGCATGATCGAGTGTATCCTGCAGGAGGAGAACATCCCGGCCACCCCCATGCTGGTCAGTACGTCCGATGTCTACCTGTTCACCGGCGACTACCGGAAGCTTTCGCCGCGGCAGCGCCAGGACCTGAAAGCCTACTACGCCCTGTGCGGCAAGATCGCGGCCCGCAAGAAGGAGCTGCTCCAGCTCGCGGCCGACAAGAACCCCTTCTTCGCGGAGTACCAGGCCGCCTACAAAACGCTCATGGCACACATCGAAAAGGCCAAGGAACTCTCGCTCAAGCGCGACAAGGCGTCCGAACTGGAAAAGATGCGTATCGAGGACTCCCTGCGCCAGATGAAAATGACCGAGGCGCAGTTCCGTAAAGCCTACGACGCGATCCATCTGAAGTTCCGCACCTGGAAGGAGCAACACGCCAACGAGATCGCCAAGCCCGAGAACGACGCGCAGGTCCAGCAGTGGACCCGGCAGCGGCTCGCCCTGATCCCGCGCGTGCCGGGCCTCGCCTACTGACGACGCGCCCTCACCCGCCGTGGTGTGGCGCGTGCATCGCCGCCGTCGGATCCAGCACGTGGCAGTCGGCCCCGTGGCGGATCGCCGCCAAACTGCCGCCGAACGCCTCGGTGAAGGTCGACGAGGCCACCTCGCCCAACGCGTGCAGGCCCGCCGTGCCGTTGATGCACAGCACGTGCGTCGCATGCCCGGTCACCACGCTCAGGTTGTGCGAGACCATCATCACCGTGACCTCCCGCGTGAGCGCCTTGAAGAGTTCATACAGGCGGCTGGCGTGCTCCGGATCGACATTCGCCACCGGCTCGTCCAGCAGCAGCAGCTCGGAGCCGCCCGCCAGCGCCTGCGCGATCAGCACGCGCTGACGCTCGCCGCCGGACAGCTCGGCGAACGCGCGCCGCCCGAAACCGGACAGCCCCACCCGCTCCAGCGCCAGCCCGGCCGCCGTGCGGTCGGCCCGGCCGTAGTGCCCGAAGCGGCTCTTGGCCACACGCCCCATCAGCACCGCCTCGCTCACCGAGACCGGAAACGAAGGATCGAACGGCGCAGCCTGCGGCACATACCCGACGCGCGTGCGCGATGCCGCAGGCTCGGCACCCAGCACGCGGATCGTGCCGTAACGCGGCGCGTGCTCGCCCAGCAGCAGCTTGAGCAGCGTGGTCTTGCCGCCGCCGTTCGGACCGACCACCGCCACCAGCGCGCGCGGCGCCACACTGAAGGTGACGTTGTGCAGCACCTCCTGCCCGTTGTAGGCGAAGCAGACATCGCGCACGTCAATGACCGCTCCGCAGCCGGCGCTCACGGCGCGTCTCCCGCCGCCAGCTTCGCCGCCACGTCGCGCATCAGCTCCGGCCACGCCTCGGCCAGCGGATCGATGACCTCGAGACGCGCGCCCACCTGCCGGGCCAGCGTCGTCACCGGACGCCGGTCATACTGCGGCTCGGTGAACACGGCGCGCACGCCCGCCTCCCGCGCCTGCCGGATCACCGCCGCCAGATGCCGCGCCGAAGGCGTCTTGCCGTCCTCCTCGACCGCCAGCAGCACGAGTCCGTAACTCTCCGCGAAATAGGACCACGACGGATGATACACCACCCATGTGCGCGTCCGCAGCCCCGCCAGCCGCTCGCGCACCGCAGCGTCGGTCGCACGGATCTCCGCCACCGTCGCCGCCAGCCGCTCCGCCAGGCCCGGCCGCAGCGCGGGCAACACCCGCTCCAGCGCCGCCACGGTGTTCGAGGCCATGGCGCACATCAGTCGAGGCGCCAACCAGATGTGCGGATCGCCGCCCGCCCCGCCGCAGACATGCCCCGGCGCGCCGTGATCATGATCGTGGCCATGCGCGGGCGCGCCGCGCTTGGCGATGCCGGCGTCCATCGCCGCCACCGCCAGCGACGGATTGAGCGCCGCGGCCCGCCCGGCCAGCGGCACCTCGAACGGCATGCCGACCGTCAGATAGAGCGAGGCCTCCGCCAGCTTGCGCAGTTGGCGCGAGTTCGGCTCGTAGGTGTGCGGGTTCACCCCCGCGGCCAGCAGCGTCTGCACCTCGGCCGCATCGCCGGCCAGCCGCTTGACCAGCCACGCCTGAGGCGGGATCGACACGAACACCACCGGGCGCGCCTGCGCTCCCAGCGCCGCAAGCAGCCCCATCGCCAGACAGCGCCAGCCGATCCTGAAAATTGCTCTCCGTTTCATTCGCATGAGCGTCGCGTCCCCCTTACCCATTACTTTAACGTTGAGCGTTGAGCGTTGAGCGTTGAAAGTTACCCCCTCGATCGCTCGCGGCTCCGCCACGCGGCGGGCTTGCCGCCAAACGTTTACTTCCGCTCCTTGGCCAGCGCGGATTTCACCGACACCCCGGCGATCTTGCCGAGCCGCCCGGAGAGCGACCCCAGCTCGTCGGTCGTGGCCTCCACCACCAGCGTGATCACCGAGATGCCCTTCTCACGGCACGGCAGGCCCACGCGCGCCAGGATCATCCCCGCGTGTCCGGACAGCACATGGTTGACCGCCTCCACGCCTTCGCGGTTTTCCAGAATAATGCCGACAAAGCCGATGCGCCGTTCCATGCGCTTACCCATTGCTTGAAAGTTGAGAGTTGAACGTTGAGCGTTTAAAGTTTTCCCCTCGATCATTCGCAGCACGGCCGCGCGGTGCGCGCCCCTATGCCTTGCTCAGCTCGCGGCTGCGCGCGGCGGCCGCCGCCAGCGTCTGGCCGATGACCGCCTTCACGTCCGAGGCCTCCAGCACCGCCAGCCCCGCCGCGGTCGTGCCTTTCGGCGAGGCGACCGCCTGGATAAACTCGCCGATGTCGCGGCCCGTGTTCTGCAGATAGATGCCGGTGCCGATCAGCGTCTGCTCCGCCAGCAGGCGCGCGGCGTCCTTCGGCAGCTTGAGCGCCGCCGCCGCCGCGATCATGGCCTGCATCACGTACGCCACAAAGGCCGGCCCCGAGCCGCTCAGCGCGGTGACGGCGTCGAAGTGCCGCTCCGGCAGCTCCAGCACGGCGCCCGCGCCGCCGAAGAGCTGCGCCACCGTCTTCCTGTCGGCCGGCTTGGCGTTCTTGGCCGCGCAGTAGACGCTCATGCCCTCCTGCACGCTCAGCGCGAGATTGGGCATCACGCGCACCAGGCGCGGCTTGGACCCGGCGGCCTTCTTCAGCGCCGCCAGCGTCTTGCCCGCCGCGATCGAAATCACCAGGTGGCGCTCGGTCAGCCGGCCCTTGAGCCCGGCCAGCAGCGCGTCGAGATCCTGCGGCTTGACCGCGACCACCAGCACCTTGCAGCTCTTGACCGTCTGCACCGCGTCGTCCGTGACCGCCACTTCATACTGCTTGGCGATCCAGTCGCGCCGCTCCGCCGAGGTGTCGCAGGCGACCACCTCCCACGGCTCGCACAGTCCGCCCTGCACCACCGAGGACAAGATCGCCTCCGCCATCTTGCCCGTACCCAGAAATCCGATTGTCATGGTGTGCTCCTCTTACTATCACGCATATCCGTGGCGGCGCAGCTCATCGCGCAGCGCGTTCTGGAAGGCCTGCATGTCGGCGGGCGACGGACGGTAGCCCGGCGTCTCCGGCTCGAGGCCGAAGCGCCCGTACTGATCGATCAGCCAGCGCGCCTTGGTGCCGTCCGAAAAGGTCACGTCGCCGCTCACCATCGCCCCGGGGCGCATCACGCGGTCCAGCGACAGCGACACCTGCGACGCCTGCGCGCCGCCGGGCAGCCCGCCGTCACCGGGTGCCGCCGCCTCGTCGAACGCCTCGTCGGCGTAGGGATCATCTTCCGGCGGGAGCGTCGGCGGCTGCGGTTTGGGTTCGGCTGGCTTGGGCTCGGGCTTGTCCTTCACGGCAGCGCCGATCTCCAGCACCAGCAGGCGCACGTCCATGTAGGTCAGGGCGATCCCGAACTCGCTTTTCAGGTTTTTCTGGACATCGGAGAGCGAGGCCCCCGCGGCCAGCCATTCAGTCACGCTCTGACGCTGTTGTTCAGTCAGTTCCATCGTTCAGAATCTCCAGTAGCAAGAAATAAAATCGGCGGCGGCACACGCCGTGCTGTCCGGTTTCACTGCGTTCGGCTCAGCCATCCAGCGCCGTCCCAAACGCCGGCAGCGGCCCCGCCCTGACATGGTTTGAAAGGATAACATGCCGTCTGCGGCTTGTCGAGCCGGGCCGAGAGGGGTTATGTAACGCCTCTTCCTTTCTCCTTCTTCCTTTCTCTCTCGGCCACCAACGCGCCCAACCGACGCCCAACCGATTACCATGTTGCGCTACCCATCAGGCATGTTTTTTGCTAACATCCTCCCATGTTCGCTGTGTTTCCAACGAGCTTTCGAGCGGCCTCGTGGATGGCCGCGTGTGCGTTGACGTCATGCGTGTCTTTCGCGTCGATGACGCAGGCCAACGACAGCCCTTACCGGTTGCCGCCCTTTGCCCATTATCAGCCGATCCTGGACCGCATGCCATTTGGTGCGATGCCTGTGGTTGCGCCTCAGGTATCGGCAGACCAGGCGGCCGCAGATGCCACAGAGGCGGAGGTCTTCGCCGAACAACAAGCGCTCGCCAACCAGGTCACGCTTTCCGCCGTGAACATCACACCCAAGGGGCATACCGCCATCGGTTTTACCGACCGTTCAATCAATCCGCCCGCCAACTACTATTTGCGCGTCGGCGAGAGCGCGAACGGATGGACGGTGAAAGACGCCGATTTCGACGATGAGATCGCGACGCTCGAAAAAGACGGCGTGTTCATCACCCTCAAACTGGGCGAAGGCCTTGTCGCCCCCCCCGCTGCGGTTCCCCAGCCCGCCTCTCCCGTTGCGGGTGTGCCCGCAGCCCCCGCAGCCGCGGTCGCTCCGCAGCCCGCAGCGGCCCGACAGCCCCATCGTTCTTTAGCGGCCCTCAAACATTCGGACAAGGACGCTTCGGAACCGTCCTTTGCCGATCGGCTGCGCGAACGCACCGTGCAGAAAACCCAGGCCCAGCAGGAGGCTGAGACGCGGATGCGAGAACAATTTGAACGCCTCGCCCGCGAAACCGCCGCCCGTGAGATCCAGCGCCGCCAAGAGGAAGAGGCCCTCGAGGCCGAGGAACGCGCGTTGCTGGAGCAACAGTTACAATAAGGCTTTGGGAGGGCGTCCGTGCATACGCGCACCGAACAGTTGCTGGGGGCTGACGCCGTTGAACGTCTGCGCACCAGCCGTGTCGCGCTCTTCGGTCTCGGCGGCGTCGGCTCCTTCACCGCCGAAGCGCTGGCTCGCGCAGGTGTCGGCCATCTCTTGCTGGTGGACGGCGACAACGTCGCGTCCAGCAACCTCAACCGCCAGCTTGTCGCGCTGCACAGCACGCTGGGCCAACCCAAGGCTGATGTGATGGCGGCGCGCATCCGCGACATCTCGCCCGCTGTCCGCGTCGACGCGCGCCGCGCCTTCTACCTGCCGGAAAACGCCGACGACTTTGACCTCGCCGGTTTTGATTATGTGATCGATGCCGTCGACACCGTCGCGGCCAAGGTCGAACTCGCGGTCCGCGCGTGCGCCGTCGGCGTCCCGCTCGTGAGCTGCATGGGCGCGGGCAACAAACTCGACCCCGCGCGCTTTGAGGTCGCCGATCTCTTCGCGACCTCCGTCTGCCCGCTCTGCAAGGCGATGCGCAAGGCATTGAAAGCGCGCGGCGTCACCGCGCTGACCGTGGTCTATTCGCGCGAAACGCCTGCGGTCGCCTGCCGTCCGCCCGGCAGTGTCTCGTTCGTGCCCGCCGTCGCCGGTTTGATCCTGGCCGGCGTCGTCATCCGCGCCCTCGCCGCCGGCGGGCGTGACCAACCCCAAGCCTCGCAAGGAACCTGACCCCGCATGCTGCGCACTCGCACCGCCTGGTTGTTGTTCGGGCTGCTGACCGCCGTGTTCGGCGTGCTGCTGCTCTGGCCCGTGCTCACGGTGGTGAGCGGCGGGTTCTTTGTCAACGGCCGCTTCACGGTGCGCTATCTGGCCGGCGTGTTCCGCAACCCGATCTACGCTGAGGGTCTGGCCAACAGCCTGCGTCTGGCACTAGGCGCGACAGGTCTCGCGACGGCGCTGGCCGTGCCGCTGGCGTGGCTCGCGCACGCCTTCGCCTTCCGCGGCCAGCGCGCGCTCACCGCGCTCTTGCTGGTGCCGATGGTGCTGCCGCCCTTCGTGGGCGCGATCGGCGTGATGCAGATGCTCGGGCCCTACGGCGCACTGAACGCACTGCTCGGCTGCGGTCCGGTGGACTGGCTCGGCCGCGCGCGCATGGCCGGCGTCGTGCTCCTGCAGGCGCTCGCCTTTTATCCGATCATCTATCTGAACGTCGCCGCCGCGCTGGCCAACATCGATCCGGCGCTCGACGAGGCCGCCCAGAATCTCGGTGCGGGGGCCTGGACGCGCTTCCGGCGCATCACCTTGCCGCTGGTGATGCCCGGCCTTTTCGCCGGCTGCACGCTGGTCTTCATCGCGGCCTTCACCGAACTGGGCACGCCGCTGATCCTCAACTATTCACGCTGCGCGGCCGTGCAGGTCTACGATGAACTCAAGGAGATCAGCGCCAGTCCCTTCCCCTACGCGCTGGTCACCGTGGTGCTCGCTGCGAGCGTGACGCTCTACGCCGTCACGCGCCTGCTTTTCGGCGGCCGCGCTTACGCCATGCAGGCCAAGGCCGTGATTCCCCATTCCCCGCGCCGGCTGCGCGGCGCCGCCGCCCTGCTGGCCGCACTGCCGTTCGCGGCCGTCATCCTGCTGGCGCTGCTGCCGCACGTCGGCGTGCTGCTGACCAGCGTCTCGGTACCCGGCGCCTGGTACCGCACGGTGCTGCCCGGCGCATTCACCGCCTCCCATTACGCCGAGGCGCTGGGCCACGCCATGACCCTCGACGCGATCCGCAACAGCCTGCTCTTCTCCGCGCTCGCCGTCGCAGCCAACGTGACGCTCGGCATCGCCGTGGCCTGGGTCGTGACGCGCTCGCGCCTGCGCGTGCGCCACGTTCTCGACGCGATGGCGATGATCCCGCTCGCCGTGCCGGGCCTGGTGATGGCCTTCGGCTTTCTCGCGGTCAGCGCGTCGCTCGCGGAATGGCCCGCCGTCAAAGCCCATCCCGCCCTCGCCGCGCTGCTCGACGTGCGCGAAAATCCGACGCTTTTCCTGGTGCTGGCCTACGCCGTGCGCCGCCTGCCGTTCATGGTGCGCGCCGCTGTGGCGGGCCTGCAGCAGACCTCCGTAACGCTGGAAGAGGCGGCCGCCAATCTGGGTGCCACGCCGTTCACCGCGCTGCGCCGCGTGACGCTACCGCTGATCACCGCCAACCTGATCGCCGGTGCGCTGCTGGCGTTCGCCTTCAGCATGCTGGAGGTCTCGGACAGCCTGATGCTGGCGCAGAAAATGACCTACTACCCGATCACCAAGACCATCTTCGAACTCTTCCAGCTCGTGGGTATCGGACGCTATCTCGCGGCGGCGCTCGGTGTCTGGGCGATGCTCTTCCTGACCGTCACGCTCATCGGCAGCAGCCTCTTGCTCGGCAAAAAACTGGGTGCGCTTTTCCGCGCTTAGTGACTGTCACGAATTAACTGTATCTTTTTTTTAATTATGATTACGAGAAGGTCTCCCCAACAGAACTGCAATGCGCCCTCTGACATATTCGCGATTGACCTTTTTTCTTAACTCTGCTTACATCTCACATGCTGATAAGAGGAACCTATTGTGAACATGGGGTGTGTCTGCATAGGGTTCATCATGGCCGGTCGTGCGCATGCGCACAGATCGGCAGAAAGGGTAGGTCATGGCCAATTATCCGATTGAGGAAATCGAGGGCATCGGCCCGATCATGGGTGAGAAGCTGCGCAATGTCGGCGTCAAAGACACCGACACCTTACTTGAGAAGTGCCTCACGCCTAAAGCGCGCGAGGAACTTGCCAAGTCAACCGGCATCGCGGAAAAGCTCATCCTGAAGTTCGCCAATATGGTGGATCTCTTCAGGATCAAAGGCGTGGGCTCTGAATTTGCGGAACTGCTCGAGGCCGCCGGCGTCGACACCGTCCCCGAACTGGCCAACCGCAATCCCGGGAACCTGGCCGGCGCGATGGTGAAGGTCAATGAGGAGAAGAAGCTCACGCGCCGTACGCCCACCGAAGCCGAAGTCGCCAAATGGGTGACCGAGGCCAAGGAGCTGCCGCGCATGCTGTCTTATTGAACGACAGGGCCGCGTCTGGCCCAAGGCTTCAAGAAAACGCTCCCCTCCGGGGGGGCGGTTTTGGTATCATGGCTGCCGTTTTAAAACACAGAGCAAGGAGTGAGATATGGCCGAGAAAAAGGCGGGACCCACACAACTGGAAGCGGTTTTGTCACAGATTCGCAAAGAGTTCGGCGACGCGGCCA
>JAGOBZ010000502.1 GCA_017999015.1 Kiritimatiellia bacterium | reverse complement strand
GGACAAGGCGTTCTGGAAGGAGGTGAAGAAGCTCGGCATCGATCATGTGATCGTCACCGACCACGAGACGCTTTGGCGCGACCGCGGCGAAAGTTTCACCTGCCGCACGGATGCCGCACCGGGGAAGGGCGGGGACGCGGGTGCCGAGGATTATTCACGGTTCATGCGCGAGGAGCTTGGCTACGTCTACGGCCCATACAACAACTTCACCGATTTCTCGCCGATGAACGCCATCTGGTCAAGGGATCTTATCGCACGCCAGCGCGACGGTTCGTTCCAAACGGCATGGTTCAGATGCTACGGCCCTAAGCCGGCTCTTTCACCGTCGCTTTGCGAACGTTTCGCTCCGGAACTCAAGCGCAAGTTCGGCTATGACACGGCCTACTGCGATGTCCATACTGCGGTGACGCCGTGGAGCCGCACGGACTACGATGCGCGGGTTCCCGGCGCGGCGACGTTTGCGCAGACTTTCTACGCCTATGGGGAAACGATGTTGCTGCAGAAGGAGGCGTGGAAAGGCCCCGTGTATTCCGAAGGCGGGCATCACTTCTTCTATTCGGGGCTCACGGACGGCAACTACGCGCAGGACCGCGGATACAACTTTTTCACGATGCCGTGGATCGTCGACTTCGACCTCCTTAAAATCCATCCGAAGGAATGCAACTTCGGCATGGGATTGTTGCCGATGTTCTCGCCGGGAAAGATGTATCAGCCGAACACCGATCCGGTCGGAGGCGTCGCGGAGCTCGTCGACTGTTTTCTGACCGCCACGGTTGCGTTCGGGCACGCCCCGTATCTTATCCTCGATTACTGTTTCGAGCCGTCGAAACCGTTCGGCCTCGCCTATTGCGGGCCAGGGAGGATTGACTTCGAGAAGGGCAAGGACATCGCGCTTCGCAGTTACGCCATGGTCCAGCCGCTTGCCGCGCGCTACACGCAAAGCGAAGTGAAAACGATCGCGTATTTCGATGCGGACGGCAAAGCGCATCCTTCTTCCGCGGCGATTGCGGACGGCACGGTCGGACGCAACCAGGTGTTCGTCGAATACAAAGACGGCACCGTAATCGTCGCGAACGGCAATCTCAAGGAGCGGCTCAAGACGAAGGTCGAAAACACCGTGATCGATCTGCCGCCGAGGGCGTTCAAAGGATGGACCCAAGACGGCAAGGTCCAGGCGGAGATTTCCGAGGATGCGGTCGGCAAACGCAACTACTTCTGCGATTGTCCCGAGTTCACGTACAAGGACGGCAACCTCGTGAAGAAACAGCAACTAACAATAAATCCTTTGCCAGAGGAGTAATTTCATGACCGTCATCAACACGCCGGAGGCCCCTGAGGCGATCGGCCCTTACGCGCAGGCCATCGAAGCCCAGGGATTCATTTTTTGCTCGGGCCAGCTTGCGATCCATCCCGTCTCCGGCAAGATCGAAATGGTCGGCGCCGCAGAGCAGATGATGCGCGTGCTGCTCAACCTGCGGGCCGTGCTGGAAGCGGCCGGTTCAGGCCTCGACAAGGTGGTGAAGACCACGCTCTTTCTGACCGACATCGGCGATTTCCCGGCCGTCAACAAGGTTTACGCCGAAATGTTCGGCGACCACAAACCGGCGCGCTCGACCGTCCAGGTGGCGCGCCTGCCGAAGTGTGCGCGCGTCGAGCTTGAGGCGATCGCGCTTAAATGAAGCCGTGCGCGGCCAGCCAGTCGCGCACGGGCGCGACGGGCAGGCCCATGACATTGGTGTAGGAGCCGCTCGTGCCGGCGATCAGCAGCTCTCCGTTCTCGTCGATGTCGTACGCGCCCGCGCGGTCGAGCGGCCGCGTCCGTTCGAGATACGCCTGGATCACCGCTTCGGTCAGCGGCTTGAAGCGAACGGAGGAGGCCTCGACACGCATATCGGGGGCTTGGCCCGGCAGCCCCAGCGCCACGCCGGTGTAGACGATCTGCGTGCGTCCGGAGAAAGCACGCAGGAAGGCCGCCGCCTGCTCAAGGTCGGCGGGCTTGCCGATCAGACGTCCTTCAAACCACACCAGCGTGTCGGCCGCGATGATCGCGGCCGCCGGACAGCGCGCGCGGCAGGCGCGGTATTTCTCGGCCGCGTTCGTCACCACCGTATGGACCGGGTCTGCGGAATCATGGATCTCGTCGGCATCCACGGCGCAGACCTCGAACGCGCAGCCCAAGGTCTGCAGGATTTTGCTGCGCCGGGGCGAGGCGGAGCCCAACACGAGCGGAACAGATTTGATGGTTGTCTCCACGGTGCTCTCGCCTCAGGGCGCGTGCCGCCGCTGCTGGCGCGTGAGCGGCGCCTCCACCGTCATGCCGCCGCCCGGCCCCTGTCCGGCGTGCGCGGTCTTGCGCCGGATCATTACCATCTGCACGATCGACAGCACCTGGCTAACCGTCCAGTAGAGCGAGAGCGCCGAGGGGAAGCTGTAGAACATGAACAGCATCATGATCGGCATCATGATCATCATCATCTTCTGCTGCTGCGGATCACCCGCCGAGGGCGTGAGATAGCTCTGCAGCGCCATGGTGCCCGACATCAGGATCGGCAGGATGTTCAGCGGGATCGGCAGGACGCCGGCCAGCAAGTTCTCCGGTTCGCTCAAGTCCGCGATCCACAGGAAGGGTGCGTAGCGCAGCTCGACGGCGCTGCGCAGCACCGTGAAGAGCGCGATGAAGACCGGAATCTGAACCAGCATCGGCAGGCAGCTCGACAGCGGGTTGACCTTGTTCTCGCGGTAGAGCGCCCAGGTCTCCTGCTGCATCTTCTGCGGGTTGTCCTTGAATTT
>JAGOBZ010000501.1 GCA_017999015.1 Kiritimatiellia bacterium | reverse complement strand
CGGGGTGGGGGGAAAAGGTCGGTTTTCGCGCAGGGCTTTCCTGCGTGACGCAGCGTGGGGTGCGGCGGCCTTGGCGTGTCCGTTCTGCGTGACGGCGGCGGAGCCGGACGATCCGGCCGCGATCGAGGCAGCCTTGCCGACGGCTGCGCCGGTCAAGCCGCTGCGGCCGCGCAAACTTTTGATTTTCAGCCTGAATGTGGAGTATGGCGGGCACCGTTCGATTCCGACGGCCGAGCAGGCCTTCACGCGCATGGGGCAGAAGACCGGCGCGTTCGAGACGGTTGTTTCACGCGATCCGGCGGTGTTTCAGCGTGAGTCGCTGGCGCGGTTCGATGCCGTCTTTCTGAACAACACAGTCGGCAATCTCTTCACCGATCCGCAACTGCGCAAAAACCTGCTGGAGTTCGTGGTCGGGGGCGGCGGCCTGATGGGCGTGCACGGCGCTTCCGTGGCCTTCTTGCGCTGGAAAGAGGGCGGGAAAGAGGATTGGCCGGAGTACGGCATCATGCTGGGGACGCGCGGCGCGGCCCACCGTGCGGCGGACGAACAGGTCTTCATGAAGCTTGACGATCCCGGACATCCGCTGCTTGCAGGCTTCGGCGGTCGAGGGTTCGCGATGCAGGATGAATTCTTCCGCCCGCAACGCACCTATTCACGCCGGCGCAACCGCGTCCTGCTCGGGATCGATGTCGAGCGGACCGACCTCGCGAACGAGCCGCGCGACGGCGCGTATCGCGCGGACAAGGATTATGCGATGGCGTGGGTGCGGCAGTACGGGCGCGGACGCATTTTTTACGCGGGGTTCGGTCATCACCCGGCGATCTTCAAGCAGCCGCACCTGCTGGCGTTCTTTCTGGCCGGGGCGCAGTTCGCGCTGGGCGACCTGCCCGCGCCGACTCTGCCGAGCGGCCTGCTCACGCCGGCGCTTCGGGCGCAGGAGAAGCTGGGATGGCGGCTGGGCATCGAAGCCTACACGTTTCACAAGTTCACCTTTTTCGAAACCATCGAGAAGACAGCCAAGCTGGGGCTGCCGTATGTCGGCGGCCTGAGTTTTCAAAAAGTCAGCAAAGAGATTCCCAAGAATTTCACGCCGGGCCTCTCGGACGATGAGCTGCAAGCCGTCCGGCTGAAACTGGACGAGGCGGGTGTGCGCATGCTGACCTATTACATCCAAAGCATTCCGGGCGATGAAGCGGGATGCCGCGCGGTCTTTGAATTCGGCCGCAAGATGGGTATCGAGGCCTTCATGACGGAGCCGGCGGTGGAGGCGTTGCCGCTGATCGACCGCTTCTGTCAGGAATACGGCATCAAGGTGGCGCTGCACAACCATGACCGCAAGGCGTCTCCGCACTACTGGAGTCCGGAAGCGATTCTGCGCGCGTGCGAAGGCCGCAGCCGTTACATGGGGGCGTGCGCGGACGTGGGCTACTGGATGCGCGACGGGATCGATCCGGTCAAAGGCGTCGAGCTGTTAAAGGATCGCCTGATCACGCTGCAGCTTCACGATCTGGACGTGGCGGGGCCGAAGGGGGCCGACGTGCCGTGGGGGAGCGGCGCGGGCCAGACCGAGGCTGTGTTGCGTAAGCTGCACGAACTGCGCGTCGAGCCGGTGATGGTGGGGCTCGAGTACTCGCGTGACTGGCTCGAGAACGAGCCGGCCATACAGCGTTGCATTGCGTTTTTCAATCAACTCAGTGTGTCATTGAGCAAATAGAATAGGGGGCGGGGATGTCAGTCAAGAGTTCGCTATCACGTCGGGCATTTGTAAGCAGGACGGCAGGCGCGCTGGCGGCGCCGTGGCTCGTGCCCGCGTCGGCGCGCGGTGCCGACGGGACGACGGCGCCGGCCAACCGGATCACCGTGGGGCTGATCGGACGCGGCTGCATGGGGCGGGGCCATTTGCAACGGCTGGTCGGCGACAAAGATGTGCAGGTGCTGGCGGTGTGCGATGTTGACCGGTCGCGCTGCCAGGAGGGCAAAGAGGTGGTCGAGGCGAACTATGCGGTGTCGCGTCCCAAGGGTAGCTACAGCGGGTGCGCAACCTATTCGGATTACCGCGAGGTGCTGGCGCGTGCCGACATCGACGCCGTGGTGGTGGTGACACCTGACCATTGGCACACGCCGATCTCGGTGCATGCGGTGAAGGCCGGCAAAGATGTCTATTGTGAGAAACCGGTCTCGCTGACGCTGCGGCAGGGCCGTGTGCTGGTCGAGGCCGTGCGTGCCAACAAGCGCGTGTTTCAGACCGGCTCGCAATACCGTTCGATGCAGACATTCAACGAGGCGATCGCCTTTGTGCGCGCGGGCGGTCTGGGTAAAGTGAAACAGGTCTTTACCATCTGGGGTTGGCAGCACGTTCCGGTGCTCGGCAAATCACGCGTGCCGCTGAATCCGGTGCTGCCGGAAGAGCCGGTGCCCGACGGCCTGGATTGGAATCAGTGGGTGGGTCCGGCGCCGTGGCATCCGTTCAACCACCACTATCACCGCAACCCGATTCCGGGTGTGGTGCCGTGGAATTTCTGCGAAGATTTCGGACTGGGGCCTTCGACCAGCTACCACTCGCATGCCGCCGACGTGATTCAGTACGCGCTGGGCGTCGAGGAGAGCGGCCCGGTCGAACTGATCCATCCGACGGGCGGCGGCTATCCGACCTTGACTTGCCGCTACGCTAACGGGACGCTGCTGCACCATGTCGATGGCTGGGGCCAGGTCAAGGCGCTGTACAAGGCGGTGCCGCAGGAGGCGCGTCTGGAGGGGAACTTCGGCGGGGTGTTCGTGGGCGAACGGGGCTGGCT
>JAGOBZ010000500.1 GCA_017999015.1 Kiritimatiellia bacterium | reverse complement strand
CCTTGGCACTCACGGCGGGATGGGCGCACTGGTGTATGGCTGATCCGGCACAACTCAACTGGCGCTACGACACCTATGAGCCGGTCACGCCGCAGTTGGTGAATCCGCTACGTGATGCCAAGCTCAGCGTGTCGGGCCAGTGGAGTGACCGCGGCCCCCACTTTGTGACAGACGGAAACATCGACGCGAACGGCCATTGGGCCTGCGAGCAACTCCCCGCTGTCCTGACGATTGAACTGAAGCAGCCGGCTTCTTTGCAGGCCGCGCGCATTTGGTTCTACTACGGCGAGCCGCGTGTCTATGCCTTCTTTCTTGAGGCCTCGCCGGACGGGAAAGCCTGGACGCGAGTAGCCGACTGGACACGCAACGATAAACCTGCAACCGCAGAGGGCTTCATCGTTCCGTTCACGCAGCCGGTCGAGGCGCGCCTGCTGCGCGTGACCATCACCGACAGCAGTGTGCGCGGTGCCGGCGGCCACATCGTAGAATTCCAAGTCTCTCCCGCCGCCTTCTCGCCCGGCCTGCGCGGCCGTTGCGCCCCGCTGGAACACATCACCGCGAAAAATGCGCAAGGCGATGAATCGAACCGATGCTGGCGCGCCGCCGCCTGGCGCAATGAGCGCGTGCATGGCCAGTTCGTGGTCTGGTCCTCCGATCCGTTGCCGCAAATGCGCCTGCGCGCTTCAGCGCTGCGGAATGAACGCGGCGCTGAAATTCCCGCCTCGGCCGTCGTGCCGCGCTTCGTCCGTTATGTGCTGGCCGACAAGCAGTCGGTGGGCGACATCCTCGACACCGCCGAGCGGGTCGATCTGCCGCCAGGGGGATTCCGCCCGGTCTGGCTGACGGTCTCCGTGCCGGCCCGCGCTAAGCCGGGCCTCTATCGCGGAAGCCTCACCGTCGCCGGCGAGGGCGGACGTCAGATCTCTTTTCCGCTTGAACTGAAGGTCCTCGACGCCCGCCTGCCAGACCCGGATGAGTGGGCCTTCTATCTGGATCTCTGGCAACATCCGTGGGCCGTCGCGCGCTACCACGGCGTCAAGCCCTTCTCGCCCGAACATTACCGTTTGCTGGAGCCGATCTACCGCGAATTGGGTGGCGCCGGCCAGAAGGCACTGACCGTGACCATCACCGACCTGCCGTGGAACCACCAGAATTTCGATGCCTACCACACCCTGATTCCGCGCGTGAAAAACAAGGACGGGAACTGGACGTTCGACTATGCGTTGTTCGACGAGTACGTCGCCTTCGGACGGCGCTGCGGCATCGGGCCCCACATCCATTGCTACACCATGGCGACGTGGGGGAACCGCGTCTCGTACACCGACGGGCAGACCGGCGACACCGTGCGCCCTGTTATTCGGCCCGGCACGCCGGAACACGAAGCCTACTGGGGGCCGTTCCTGCAAGACTTCCAACGCCATCTCAAACGCAATGGATGGCTGGACGATACCTACATCGCGATGGATGAGCGCGGGCCGGAAGACACCCGCGCCACGGCGGACTGCGTCAAAAAATTCGCGCCGCGTATCAAGATCGCCATGCCCGGCAACCATCCTCCGAGCCATTTCAAAGGCATCGAACTCGCTAACTATTGCCAGTTCATCGGGCACATTGACGCGCCGTTCCTGAAAGAAGTCTCGCAGCGCCGCGCCCAGGCCAAGATCACGACCTTCTACGTCTGCTGCGGCCCGCGCCGTCCGAACACCTTCACCTCCAGCCCCACGGCAGAGCCCGTCTGGCTCGGACTTTACGCAGCCGCCAACGGCCTTGACGGTTTTCTGCGCTGGTCCTTTGTCAACTGGCCGCGCGATCCCCTCTTCGACTCCAGCTTCGGCCCTTGGCCCGCCGGCGACACCTTCCTGCTCTACCCCGGACCGCGTTCGTCAGTGCGCTGGGAGATGCTGCGCGACGGCATCGAAGAGGCTGAGAAAATCCGTGCGCTGCGCGCGAAGGGCGACCTCGCCCCGAGCCTGCGCGACGCTCTGGCCGAGTTCGATTTCAAACGCGCCGAAAAGATGGACGACGCGACGCTGGCCGCCTTGGTTCAGCGTGTCCGGTTAGGCATTGAAGCCGCGACCGCAGAGTGAAGCGTCATTGGACCTTGATCATGATCCCCTGAAGCAGCGGCGGCAGATTGGTGACCACGCCGCGCCAGTCGGTCAAAAGGGGATCGACTTCACTACCTGAGCCAGCACCTCGCGGCAGTAGGCGCAAGCCTCGCACTCCCCTGAACAGCGGCTCACGCGTTCGGCCCAGTCGGCGGGAAACGCCGCGTTGTCGATGACGCGCGGCGCGAAGGCGGGCGCAAAGCCCGGTTCCAACAGATCGAGCAGGTTGCCGCTGAAGCGGCCTTCCGCATACGCGCCGATGACCATGCGCGGATGCGCGTGCTGGCGCGTCGCGAGTTTCACGGTGTCGATCAACCCCTCGTACAGGTGCAGGTCTTCAGGCCTGATCCATGTCGCGCGCAGAATCTCCACAAGGTGCTCAGGATCACGGTAGAGGCTCCAGCAGACGTGCGGATTCCAGTCCGGCAGGTTCTCCCGCGCCTCAGCCTCCGCGCTGTGCGCGATCAGGTTGTCGTGGAAGGTCTGGCCCGGGCAGAAGCGCAGGCAGCCGCTGTTGGCCAACAGGCAAAGCTTCTTGCCGTGACGGTCGCACCAGCCCCGGACCTTTCTCACATAGTCGACATTGCGATGCATGTCCCGCTGCAGATAGAAGCTGTCGAACAGGTCGGCCACATAACCCATCGCCTGCGTCGTGCCGATGCGCATGTTGACCGAGGCCCGCACCTCGATGCCGG
>JAGOBZ010000499.1 GCA_017999015.1 Kiritimatiellia bacterium | reverse complement strand
GGCAAGGCGGCTGACGACGCCGTGCTGAGCATGATGGCCGACAGCGATGCCGCGACGCGGCTTGCCGGCATCGACATGGCGATGCGCCGCCGCATGACGGTGGCGGTTCCTGCGCTGGTCAAACTCAGCACAGACAACGATGCGAAGATCCTCGACGCCGCCGTCAAGGGGCTGGGCGATCTGGGCAGCGACAAAGAGATCCCCGCCCTGCTGGCCGTCATCAAGAAGAGCCCGCAGAGCGAGACCGCCGCGCGTGCGCTCGCCTCGCTCTGCACCCGTTACGCGCGGCCCCGCGCCGGCAAGACCGTGATCCACAGCGCCGGATACGGCAGTTTCGAGAACGATCTGGTCAAGGATGTCACCGCCAACGTCCAGAAGCTGGTGGACGTGGGCTCCATCACCATCCAGGCCTCCGGGCGCCTCTGCAAATGGGACGGCTTCAGCGAAGACCCCGCGCCGGGCAAGCCCAAGGTGCTGCGCATGGTCTACACCTTCGACGGCGTAGAGAAGAGCGTGCAGGTGCGCGAGAACGATTCGGTCCATCTGAGCGGCGTCACCCTGCTGCCGGTCGCGATGGCCCCGATCCAGGCGGCGTATGACCAAGCCGCCGGCGACGAGAAACTGGCGCTCTTCAAGGTGCTGACCTCTCTCGGAAACGATCAGGGGATCGCGGTGGCGCGCGCGGCCTCCCGGCAGACTGCGGACACCGCCCTGCGTGAGGCCGCCATCCGCGCGCTGGCCGAGTGGAAGACGCCCGACGCGCTCGAGGATGCCGCAAGCTTCGCGCAGAACGCGCCGAGTGACCGCCTGAAGATCCTGTCGCTGCGCGGTTTCGTGCGCCAGCTCGAACAGAGTTTCACGATCCCGCTCAAGACTCAGCTCGCGCGTCTCGAACAGGCGCAGGCCTGGGCCGTACGCGACGAAGACAAGGCACTGCTCGCCGCCTCCATCAAAGC
Source organism: Kiritimatiellia bacterium (assembly GCA_017999015.1). Lineage (GTDB taxonomy): Bacteria > Verrucomicrobiota > Kiritimatiellia > RFP12 > UBA1067 > DUPH01. The sequence continues at coordinate 1,851 of JAGOBZ010000499.1, read as the reverse complement.
AACACAGGGGCTCATGGCCGAAAAAGGGTTCACGCCGATGTTCGACGGCGTCAGCCTGAAAAACTGGAAGGGCGGCGGCGGCTGGTGGGAGGTCAAGGACGGCATCCTGCAGGCGCAAAGCTCCGAGGAGAAGCCCTGCAAGAAGAACAGCCAACTGATCTGGACCGGCGGTCAGCCCGCCGACTTTGAGATGCGCGCCGAGTTCAAGCTCAGCCCGTCGGCCAATTCCGGCATCCAGCTCCGCGCGCTCGACCAAGAGTTCGGCGACAGCGGCTATCAGGCCGACATGAACGGCGGCGGCAACTACGTCGGCTTCCTCTACCATCCCAAACAGCATCTGGTCGGCGAGCGCGGGGCCAAGGTCACGATCGCGGCCGACGGCAAGAAGAGCGTTGACCGCTTCGCCGACGCGAAGGAGTTGGGCGACAAAGTCTTCAAAAAGGATGATTGGAACGAGTACGTCATCATCGCCAAAGGCCCGACCATGACGCTCTTCGTTAACGGCATGAAGACCTGCGAGCTGACCGACCACCGGCCCGAGATGATGCCGAAGCGCGGCTTCATCACCCTGCAGATGCACGCCGGGCCGCCGATGAAGATCCAGTACCGCAACATGCGGATCAAGGATCTCAAATAAGCGGATTCGTCCGCTGTATCGCCCCGCCCGGCAAGCCGGCGCGGGGCGAACGTTTATTGATCAATACTTCAGCAGCAGGTCGAGCATCTTGCGGTCGAGCTGATGGCCGTGGAACGACTCGTACGCCACATCCTTGCGGCCGCTGTCGAGCACGCCGAACGAGCCGCGGAAGTTCCAGAGCGCCCAGCCTAGATCCCGCTCTTTCCAGAGGCGCAGGTTATCTTCCATCCAGGCCAGCACCAGCGCGTGCGGCGTGCGGTTATAGGCACCGAACTCGCCGACCATCGTGAAGATGCCTGCGTCAAACGCGGGCTGCCACGCATCCATCAGCGTCTTCTGGAGATAGGCGCGGCCGTCCGGCGCCCCCTGCCCGGCGTGGAATCCTTGGCCCGGGCCAAACCCCGCGAACCGGAACAGCCCGTTTGTGCGACCCCAGCTCTGCTCGAAGGGCATGGCGGCGGTCTGGCCGTCGCGGCCGGTCAGCGTGAGCGTTGAAAGTTGCGCCCAATCACCCTCCGGCAGACTGATCCGCAGCCGGCGCACGTCGGCCGGCAGCTTCACGTCGAAGGTGCGCAAGCAGCGCCCCTGACTGATCTTCCACTCGCTCTTGTAAGCCACGTTGGTCCAGTCGGTCGAGCCCTGACTCGGTTCCAGCACCTGGTCGAGCAGGCGCGTGCCGTCCGCCTCAACGCGGAGCCGCACCTTGCCCGACACCACGCCCGGCCGCACGGCCAGCGTGCCGGCCGGCACCTGCTCGATGACCAGCGGCGCGTCCAGCGGAGCCTTGGCCGGTCCGTAGAGCGGGCTCACCGCCTGCGGCGGCGGCCAGACCGGATCGTCCGAGGGCGTGCCGACCCAGCTCGCCATATAGTGCGAGATCGACATCGGCGCGTACCCGCGCATGGCCTGTCCGACGCCGAGCTTGAAGAGCCCCTGCGCCGGGCGTCCGCCCCAGCGCAGGCCGTCCGCGACAATAAACCGCGCAGGGTCCACGTCGCGGATTGCGGCGACCAGCGCGGCGGCGACGCGCTCATACGCCTCAGCGGAGACTTCGCCCGGCTCGTTGAACAGATTGAAGCTCAACGCATCGGAGGGGATGCCCTTGTAACGACGCGCAAAATGCGACCAGTGCTGGCAACAGACCCGCAACGCCTCCGGATCGGTGAACAGATCGCGGGGCTCCGGCGGCTTGGCCACGGTGTAGCCCGGCGCGC
>JAGOBZ010000498.1 GCA_017999015.1 Kiritimatiellia bacterium | reverse complement strand
ATTCCACCTTTCGCCACCTGATTTAATCAGACATCAAAGCAATCCTGAAAATCCTGTGATCCTGGCTCAAAACCCATCCCATCCAACAAATCCTGAAAATCCTGTAATCCTGGCTCAAAACCCATCCCATCCAACAAATCCTGAAAATCCTGTAATCCTGGCTCAAAACCTCCCCGCTCAGCACTTCGAAAACGCGATCAATTGCTCGAGTTTGTCCAGCGCCGCGCCGGAATCGATGGATTCTGCCGCCTTCTTCAGCCCGTCTGAAAGGTCGGCGGCGAGGTCGGCGGCGAGCAGCGAAGCGGCGGCATTGATGAGAACGATGTCGCGTTTCGGGCCGTGCAGCTCACCGCTGAGAACAGCGCGGGTGATCGCGGCGTTGTCGACGGGTGCGCCGCCTTCGAGGTCGGCGTTGGTGCAGAGCCGGTCGAAGAGGGCGAGCGGATCGATGTCGTAGGTCTTGATGCGACCGTCCTTGAGTTCCGAGCAGCGGGTGGGCGCGGTCAGCGTGATTTCGTCCATGCCGTCGTGTCCGTGGACCACCAGCACGCGGCGCGAGCCGAGCTTCCTGAGGACTTCGGCGAAGGTTTCGGTGAGCTCGGGCGCGAAGACGCCGATGAGTTGGCAGGGGGCGCCGGCGGGATTGGTGAGAGGCCCGAGAAGGTTGAAGAGCGTGCGCACGCCGAGTTGTTTGCGGACCGGCCCGGCGAAGCGCATCGCCTTGTGGAAAGCGGGCGCGAAGAGGAAGGTGATGCCGAGTTCATTCAGCGCCTGTTCCATGATTTCCGGATCGGCGCTGAGGTTCAGCCCGAGCTGTTCGAGGCAGTCGGCGCTGCCGCTGACGCCCGAGCTGGCGCGGTTGCCGTGCTTGGCGACGGTGGCGCCGGCGCCGGCGGCGACAAAGGCGACGGTGGTGGAGATGTTGAAGGTCATGCCGCCGTCGCCGCCGGTGCCGACGGTGTCGAGCGTGTTCGGCACGAGCGACTGGACGCGCGTGGCCGCGGCGCGCATGGCGCGGGCGCCGGCGCAGATCTCATCGACGGTCTCGCCCTTGGCTGCGAGGGCGGCGAGAAAGGCGCCGATCTGGCCTTCGGTCAGCTCGCCGGCCAGGATGGCGGTGACGGTCTCGAAGGCTTCGCTCTCGGTCAGGTCGCGGCGCGCGATCAACTTTTTCAGGACAACAGGGAATGGGGTGTTCATGCGTTTCTTTATATAGAAACAACAGCCTGGTTGTCAAGCGGAAACGATGCGGGAAAAGTAATCGGCTAGCGACCAGGGGGTATGCGAGTTGAGCACGTGTTTGATGCGAAGTACAGACGGGAGCGCGGGCGTCCCCGCCCGCTTTGTGAAAGTCCTCACGCATGTCAGATGCACACCCGGTAGGGCGGTCTCGCCGAGACCTCCGCGGACGCCTCGGCGAGGCGTCCCTACCTGAAGCGGTTTAGCGTTTCCGTCATGACCGCTCAACCTATTGCGCGACACTTTGTTGCGGGCGAGGACGCCCGCGCCCGACTCGCCTGCTCACCGTTTTCATCAGAAACGCATGAACTTCGCGCATCCCGTCCCATAACGGAGCCCGTCTCACCGTCTCTGCTGCTTTGCGTTAAGAATTAACTGCGTCAGAAGCCGGTGCAGAGGCTGCGGATGTGCTTGGCCACGAGGCGGCGAGTTTGAGGAAGTTGCGTAGGATGCGCTTGCCGACGGGGGTCATGATTGACTCGGGGTGGAACTGGATGCCGGTCGCGGGGTAGGCGGTATGGCGGATGCCCATGATCTCGCCGTCCTCCGAGGTGGCGGTGACGGCGAGGCAGTCGGGCAGCGAGGCGGGGTCGATCACCAGCGAATGGTAGCGCATCGCTTTGAACGGGCGGCCGCCGAGGCCTTTGAAAAGGCCGTCGTCGTCGCTGGTGATCTCCGACGTCTTGCCGTGCATCAGGCGTTTGGCATAGGTGATCGTGGCGCCGAACGTGAGTCCGAGGGCCTGATGGCCGAGGCAGACGCCGAGCAGCGGCGTATTGGGGGCGAAGGCGCGGATCACCTCGCAGGAGACGCCGGCGTCTTCGGGACGGCCGGGGCCGGGCGAGATCACGATGGCCGCAGGCTTGAGGGCCGCAATCTGATCGACCGTGATGGCGTCGTTACGGTAGACCGCGACGTCGTCCGTCATCTCGCGCAGATACTGCACGAGGTTGTAGGTGAAGGAGTCGTAGTTGTCGAGCATCAAGATCATGGCGGGCGGGTTCCGGGTTTCGGGTTTCGGGTTTCTGGTTCCGGGTTTCTGGTTCCGGGTTTCGGGTTTCTGGTTACGTGTTACGGGTTGGGGCGGGGGCGGAGCAGTTCGAGCGCGCGGGACATGGCGGCGGCCTTGTTGACGGTCTCGCGGTATTCATAGTCGGGGTCTGAATCGGCGACGATGCCGGCGCCGGCGCGAAGGGTGAGGCGCCCGTGCTCGACGACTGCGGTGCGGATGCAGATGCAGAAGTCCATGTTGCCGTCGAAGGAGAAGTAGCCGACCGCCCCGCCGTAGGGGCCGCGCGGGGTGTCCTCGAGTTCCGCGATGATCTCCATGGCGCGGATTTTCGGCGCGCCGCTGAGGGTACCGGCCGGGAAGGAGGACTGGAAGAGGTCGAAGGCGTCGTGGCGCGGTTCGATGTCGGCGGTGATGTTGGAGACCAGATGCATGACATGCGAATAGCGTTCGACCACCATGAGATCCGTGACCTGCACGGTGCCGGGCAGGGCGACGCGTCCGAGTTCGTTGCGGCCCAGGTCCACGAGCATCAGGTGTTCCGCGCGTTCTTTCTCGTCCTGC
>JAGOBZ010000497.1 GCA_017999015.1 Kiritimatiellia bacterium | reverse complement strand
CAGGATCACCAGCAGGCCGGTGGCGTTGGGATCGAGGGTGCCGCCATGCCCGACCTTGTCGATGCGGAAGGTTTTGCGGATGCGGTGAACGACATCGTGCGAGGTCGGCCCGGCCGGTTTGTCAACCAGCAGCACGCCGTCCAGCGGGGCCTGAGAAGGTGAAAAAGCAGTCATGATCGAGTACAGAAAAAACGGCACGCCATGCAGGAACACGTCGCGCGTCAGGGTTGCGGTTCCGCCGGTTCATCCGTTTGCGGGACATCGAGCCGACTCAGCACATCCAGAACGTGGTCGCCCTTCTCGACCGAGCCGTCGAGTTCAAAGCGCAGGCGCGGCGTGTACTTGAGCGTGAGGTCGCGGTTGATGATCGCCTGCAGATCGCGCGCTTTGCCGGCCAGCTTGCGGATGATCATCGGACGCTCATGCTCATGGCCGAAGACCGAGATGCTCACCGTGGCGTTGCGCAGATTACGCGATGTCACGACCTGCGTCACCGTAATGGCGCCGAGATCGATCGGATCGCCGGCAAAGACTTTGTAGAGCGCTTCGCCGATCTCGCGCCGCAGCAGCGCGTTTACACGCTCAAGACGATCGATAGCCATATCAGCTCCTCGTGGGGTCGCAGGAAGCGGTTACAAGGTGCGCGGCAGTTCTTCTAGCGCGTAGCACTCGACGGTGTCGCCGGTCTGGAACCCTTCGAACCCGTTGAACAAGATGCCGCACTCCTGCGAACCCGTAATTTCTGAAACCTCGTTTTGGAAGTGCTTGAGTGCCGCGAGCTTGCCCTGCCAGATATTCTCCTTGTTGCGGAAAATCCGGAACATGGCATCTGCGCGTATCACGCCATCCATCATCTGGCAGCCTGCCACGCGTCCCGTCTTGCCGATGTCGAAGATCGCTCGGATCTCGGCGTGGCCCTTGACCACTTCCTTGTATTCCGGCGACAGGAGATCGAGCATGCGCTGCTTCACAAAGTCGAGCAATTCGTAGATGATCCGGTACGTGCTGATGCGCACGCCGTCGTGGCGGGCCTGTTGTTGCACACCGGCGTCGCACCCCACGCTGAAGCCCACGATCAAGGCCTGTCCTGCGGCGGCCTTGTTGACATCCGTGGCCGAGACATTGCCGATGGCCTCATGGATGATATTGAGCGTGACCTTTTCGCTCTTGATCTCCCTGAGGGCCTCGCAGATCGCCTCGGAGGAGCCCTGCGTGTCCGCCTTCACGATCAAAGCCAGCTCGCGCCGCTGGTTGTCCTTGATCTGATTCATCAGTGCGTCCAGCGAGGTGGCCTTGGTGCTGGAGAGCTGCGCCTGCTTGCGCTCTTCGGCCGATTTCTCGGCCAATTCGCGGGCGCGCTTCTCATTCAGCATCACGCGGAACGGTGCGCCGGCTTCCGGCACCCCAGACAGGCCCATGCACTTGACAGCCGTCGCGGGCGTTGCCGATTTGACGCGCCTGCCGCGGTCATCCATCAGGCCGCGGATACGCCCGAAGTGTTCGCCGCACAACAGCACATCGCCGACATTCAGCGTGCCGCCCATGATCAGCAGCGTGGCCGTCGGCCCGAGCCCCTGCTCAAGCTGTGCCTCGACGACATAGCCGTCCGCGCGGCGGCTCGGATTGGCGGTCAGCTCCAGCATGTCGGTCTGAAGCAGAATCATTTCGAGCAGGTGGTCGATGCCCTTGCCGGTCATGGCGGACACCTCGGAGCAGATAACATCGCCGCCCCACTCTTCCGGCGTCAGTCCTTCACCCTGCAGCATCTGGCGCACGCGGTCCGGCTTGGCGGCCGGCAGGTCGCACTTGTTGATCGCCACCATGATCTGCACGCCGGCCTGCTGCGCGGCTTTAATCGCTTCGCGCGTCTGGGGCATGATGCCGTCATCGGCCGCAATGATGATCACCGCGATATCGGTGAGCATGGCGCCGCGGGCACGCATGGCCGAGAAGGCCGCGTGGCCGGGCGTGTCCAGGAAGGTGATCTTGCGTCCGTTGATCTCCACGGTGTAGGCACCGATGTGCTGGGTGATGCCGCCGGCTTCGCCCTTCACCACATGGGTGTTGCGGATGCGGTCCATCAGCGATGTCTTGCCGTGGTCGACGTGGCCCAGGAAGGTCACCACCGGCGGGCGCGGCATCAGCTCTTCGGACTTGTCTTCGGGGATGGCGTCATCCGCATCCTCGCTGCGCAGCACCGGGCGGCGTTCGGTGGAACGTTTGGCGCGTTCGACCTCGATCTTGAACCCGTATTTGTCCGCGATCTTCTGCGCGACATCCAGCTCCACGCGCTGGTTGATCGAGGCCAGGATATTCAACTGCATCAGATCGGCGATCAGACGGTTAGGCCGGAGGCCCAGCTTTTCGGCCAAGTCTTTCACGACAACCGCACCGCGCAACGGGATCACGCGGTCCGGCGATATTGACGGTTCCTGCGGGAGCGTGCGCACACCGGCACGCGGCGGCGGCAAGCCGGGGCGTGCGCCGTACGGTGTCTGAACGCCGCGCACCGCGACACCACGGCCGGAGTCTTTCTCTCGTCCGCTCTTCTGCACCTGCGTCCGAGTCGCTTTAGGCGGCTCGCGAACGGGTTCTTTGGCGATCCGTTCAATGAACGCGGCGGCGATTGCCTCTTCAGGTTCAAGTTCCTCCTCGACCACATAACGGGCCGGTTTCGGCTTTGCGGCGGTCTTGGCGGCATGGTCACTGGCCTTGGATGCCGTCACGGCCGCGGCTGGAGTAACCGGCACCGGCGCCGCCGTTGCAGCGGCCTTGACCGCTGACTCCGCCGGCGCAGAAACGGCGGCTCCTTGC
>JAGOBZ010000045.1 GCA_017999015.1 Kiritimatiellia bacterium | reverse complement strand
TGTCTGAAAGCGGCACGGTCCGCGGAGGTTGCAGACCGACGGAGGCGCCGTTATTGCCGGTGGCGAACAGGTAGATCTCGTCGGTGTCCGGCAGCAGGCCTGCCACGCGCGGGATCGCCCCGTTTGAGACGCAGAGACCGGCTGCAAATGTGAAGGGGAATGGTCCGTTGTCGAAGTCAAGTTGCGCGAATGTGCCAAAGCCCGTGCTCTGGAAGAGCTGGCGGAAGAAGGCGCCGCCGCCGTTGAGGTCTGTGGAGAGGAAGAGTTCGTCGGTTGAACTCGCCGGGACGGTGTTGAGCGCGACAGCCAGCCGGGGGCCGGCGCTTTGCGGGAAGAGCGGGCGTGGGGTGCGCGCGCTGCCGGCCGAAGCGAGGTCCATGACGGCCGCGCGGTTCGCCAGCATGCCGGTCAGCACAACGGCGTGACGGGCGTTGGTGAGCACCCGTCCTGCCGTGAAGCCGTCAAGCGGTGCAATTCCGCCTGACGTCGGAGATTCCCATGTGACCGATGTGCTTGATGTGCGACGCCCGACGCGGAGCAGTCCGGCGGCGCGGTCTGCGGTGACGAGGTCGAGGTCGCCGTCGCCGTCCGCATCGAGCAGGCAGGAGAATTCCACCGGTGTGTGGGTGATCCACCGCGGCGGCTCGGTCTGCGCGCGGGCGACGTACGCGGCGCAGAGTGCGGTCAGCAACAGAATGGCGCGTGGCGTTCTCATGGTGTTACCTTGCGGGAATCGTGACGGTTCCCAGTTTAAGAACGTCGCGCGGTTCGCGGCGTTCGTCAAAACGCATCAACAGGTATTCATAGGCGGCACCGCCGACGATGCCCAAGCGGTCGCGTACACAGATGGTGTGAAAGTCTTCCGCGACCTGAGGTTCAATTCGGCCGATCACCAGGTAGGGATCAAGGACGCGCCGTTTTCCGGTCGGCGCGTCGATGACCGAGGCGAAATGCTCGATCATCGGCGTGACCTGGACATACTGTCCGGACACGCTCGGGAAAAGGGAGTTGGCGACCTGACGCCGGTAAAGGACAAAGGGCAGCAGGGTGTCGGAGGCGTCGTCAGGCGTGTACAAGAACGTTTCGAGCGGATCTCCCGTGGACAACAGGTAGCCGTCCGCCTGGCGGTGCATGATGTCGGAGTTGTTGTCGACGCGGCCGATCGCGATCGCTGCGGTTTCGCGGGGCACGGCATCGCCGTAGTCTTGATACGGGAGGAAGAGCGGTTTGATGGCCGTGTTGAGCGGCGCGGCAACCGGCGGCAGCGGGCGGGCCGGCCAGGGCACCGTGACCTGGCTGAGCGGGGCCGGCAACGTCCAGGAGGCGAGCTGACGGTAGGAGAGTTCCCCCTCTGAACAGCGGCCGACAGGCCGGATCTGCACCAGGATCCGGGAGTTGATCTGCGCGGGAAGCGTGACAGTGAACAGGTCGCTGTCCGGATCGCCGAAGGCCGCGCCGACACGCGGCGTCTCATACATCGCCATCAGGTAGGTTTCCTGCGTGCCGTCTGTGTTCGGCACGGCGAGCGCGGTGCCCGTGCCCTTGATCAGATTGGTGCTGAGCCCCGCGCCCGCCAGGGATTCGGGCGGTTCGCTCATCGGCATGCCGAGATGCAGTTCGAAATGGTCGACGCCGTGCGGCGATCCGACCCACGTGACCGTGAAGGTGGGGGCGTTGCTGGTTCCGGACGGCTCGACCGCGACATACTCCAGCGCAGCCGGAGCCGCGCCGGGAACGAAGGCGTGTCCGATCAGCTTCAGCGGGCTCGGGTTGCCGTTATTGTCAAACGTTTGAACAAAATACTTCACGTCCGCGCAATGCAGATACCGTTCGACATCCGGCCGGATGTCGGTGATGTCGGTGTTGGGCTCGCCGAGGCCTTGACGCGCAAGCGTCAGCGGGCCGTTGTCAACCTGCGTGAAGAGACGCCACTCCACGGAGTCTGCGTCTAAGTGGATTGTCACGGTCGGCACGAGGCTGCCAGAAGGCGGTACGCCGGGATCGGCCGGATCGGCGGGCACGCGTGTGACCGTTCCCAGTGCATTGAACAGCACGTGGCGGCAGATCATGAGGTTGGAATGCGCAAGAAACTGTCCGCTTCGCGCTAAGTTTGACAGTGTCCCGTCGCGCAACTTGACTTGGCAGTAAAAGAACCAGTTGATCTTACTGTCGACGCGCAGGTAGCGGCTGGTGACAGCCGCCATCCCGTCACCCAACGTGTAGCGCCCGATAAACAGGACCGGCGCATTTTCATCGCGTGCTTCACGCTGATAGAAGGAGACCGACTGCACCGGGTCGCGCAACCACTCTTGCGGCACCTTACAGACCAGCCGGAAATCGCCCCGGTCGATGGGCGACTCGGTGATGTCGACCGGAGCCTCCTCCGCCGTGACCGTGACATCGAGCCGGTCCACGAAGAGTGTGGCCGAGGGCAGGCCAGGCCCATCCTCGTCGCGCAGGTTGCACGCAACCGGTGCACTGTGCCCGGACCAGTTGCCGCCGCACGCGCTGTTGTCGATGGCGCGCACGGTGTAATAATACCGACGTCCGAAATCCGCCTCGCCCGGTGTGGTGTCGATGTACACCAGGCGGGTCAGGTTGGTGTTTTGCGCGACCGGTCCGCCGATGCGGTTCTGCAGGGGATCACGGGACCGGAAGGTGGGGTCGTCTTGGCTGGCGTACCGGTAGATCCAGTAGGCGGTGGTGGTGTCGTTGGAGGAGTCGGGATTCGGCTGCCAGGAGATCTCGACGCCGTAATCGCGCGCCGTCCCATCAAAGGTGCGCAGCCGCCGCGCGCGAACGCCGACAGGGACGAGCGGGGCCTGCCGGTCACACGCGGTCAGCAGCACGCCTTGCGAGACCTCGCCGTCGCGTCCGAGCACGTCGCAGGCCGTCACAAAGTAATAGAACTGCTGGCCGGCGGCAAACGGTACACCGTCTGGCGCGAAGCGGTCATTGTCGTCATTGAAGTAGGGACGGTCCGGCGGCACATCGTCTTCGTCGATCAGGACCGGCAGGCGGTTGGCGCGTTTGACGGCTTGGGGGTTCGTGGCCAGCAACGTCGTCAGCTCTGCGGGCTCCGGCGGGTTGATGTGGTAGTTGTGCGCGACCGCGAAATCGCGGTCCAAACGATAGACGTTGAAGCCGAACCCGAGCAGTGAGACGCGACGGTAGGCGTCGGAGACATCCCAGCGCACGCCGATGACAAGGTGTCCGCGCGGCGACGCTTCGGTGGTGCCGCTCACATTCAGCGGAGCGGGCAGGATGCGCGGGGCATTGGCGGTTACGCTGACGCGCCCGCGCAGAGAGCCCTCCTGGCCGCTGACAGGGTCAAAGGCGCGCAGCTCGATGGTGGTCTGCCCGGACGGGGTGATTGGAACCAAGGCGGCGCGACCCAGTGCCATTGCGATCGCGGCATGGCGTCGGGCCAGAAACCGCAGGTTCTCCTCGGCTTCGGGATTCTCCGCGCCGGCGCGGACCACGGCGGCCAGCCGCGCCTCGAGGCTCAAGCCAGGACTGAGCGCGAGGTCGGCGAAAACGGTGTCCAGCAGGTTGGCGAGGTCGGCGGCGCTCTGGCCGATCGACTCGGCGCGCGCGATCAGCCAGGCCACGGTGGCGGGGTCGGTCTGGCGCTGTGCGACGGTCACGCGAGCGAAGGTGCCGGGATCGGTGAAACCGCCGGGACGCGCGTGAACGGAGAGGGCGGGGTCCGGCAGCGGCGCGCCATCATTGACCTCCCACAAGACATACGCCCAGTCTTTGCCGCCGGCGCGGATCGACGTACCCATGCAGAACAGCATCGGGTCGTCGGTCTGCGCATGCAGCAGCCCTGCGACGGCAACAGCCGCTACCCCGGCCAGCGGGCTCAGGAACGGCGTTCTCTGTTCAATAATCCACATCCCATTCTCCATCGTCATAGGTCACAGTCACGGTCTTGTTGAATTTCACGCAGAAGGGGCAGCACCCCACCTTGCCTTTGACCTTCCCTTTGCCGCGCGCGCGGTAGGCGTCGCCCTGCTTGAGGCCGTAGACCTCGATCTCGCCGCGCACGCTGACCACGCAAAGCGCTTCGCCTGAAGCACCCAGCATGACGCGGACACCGTAGGTCGGCCCTTCCATGAAATAGAAGACCCCCAAGCCGGCACCGGCGCTGATGCTGAAGAGGCAGCCGTAATCGTAGATCGGCATCCAGCCTTCGCCGTACACATACGCGCCGGTGAAGGGCGGTTCGCCGAAGACCGTGCCGCACTCGGGGTCCACAATCAGCAGCGGGGCGAGCGTGCAGGTGCGGCCAAAGAAGACGCCGCCTTCGATCTCCACGCCGGCCGGGGTGGTCACGCGCGCGGCTGCGGCCAGGTAGTTCTCCAGCAGACCGAACGCCACAGCCGCGCCGAAGCGCTCGACCTCCATCGCCTCGAAGTTGATCTTGCCGCCCACCAGCTCGATGCCGCCGCCCAGGCCTTTGGGCGTGCCGCTGTTGATGGTGAAGAAGCAGGCGCAGTTGATGCGGGCGTCGGAGCCGAGCCAGTCGCACGCGACATCTTGCGCGCCCAGCGTGACTTTATACGTGTCGCCATCGGGGAATGCGCAGCCGGCCGATGCGGTGGCCTGCTCGTTGACGATCTCAAGATAACCTTTGAATTCAAGTTCTTCGGGCACCTTCATCTGGGCCAGCAGATCAAGGCGCAGCTTGTCGAGCGAATCGCCGGAGATGTGGGCATACCCTTCGATCTGCCCGGTGCCGATCACGTCGGAGAGATCGCCCGTCATGCCGGAAATCGTGTCGTCCAAGCTGCCGACCATTTCCGACAGGGTTTCCCGCATCGCGGTGTTGACCTGCGCCATGACGGAACTGACGCCCTCCCGGATTTGGCGGTCGAAATCGAGCATGCGGGCGCGGACGACGCGCTGCAGCTCTGCAATAGGCGACGCGCTGCGCAGTGCGTCCACGATTGCGGCGCGGAGCAGGGCTTTGATCTCGTCTTGAGTATAGTTGGCGTACGGCGAGAACGCGCCCTCCAGCGCGCCGAGTTCACTCTCCATCTGGCTGGCGATCGCGTCCGCGACCGCCTGAAGCTGCGCCGGATCCAGGAAGGCGGCCAGCTCGTTGCGGAATTCGCCCGCCTCTTCCAGCGTGCTGCGCACGTCGGCCAGTTGGGTTTGAACCTCGCCCAGAGTCTCTTTGATGGTGTCGAGCGCGGGCTCGATGCTTTCCATCACCGTGCCGAGTGTATCCTCAATGGCCGAATCAGCATCCATCATGGAGGGGATGGCGAAGATCATCAAAATGCGACCGAGCGTTTCGAGGAGCGGGTAGTCGTCGCCCAGCTTGTTGAGCAGACCGTCGGCGGTGCCCATCACCGGATCATCGACCGTGAAGGCCACGGCGTTGATAAGCTGCTCGGCCTCGTCGATGCGTGCCTGCAGGTCGTCGGCGAGGCCGATCCCATCCTCTATCACGGAACTGCCGTCGACCAGCGTGTCGAGGATGTGGCGCAGGTTATGGGCCGGTGCGCCCGCGCCGCCCCGGACGTAGCGCGCCAGCACGTTGGAGACAGAGCTGCTGCCTGATGCGTGGGCGTTGGAGAGGGCGACATAGAGCGAATCGACAAAGGGATCGATCTCGCTGGCTAGGGTGTTGGCCAACAGTTCGGCAGGATCGGTGGCGGTGACCGTTTCCAGCGCGTCAATGCCGCGGTCCATGACCGAGTTGACCACGTTGCCGACGACGCTTGTGAAGCACGCTGAGATACCGGTGGCCTCGTCGACGGCATTAAAGAAAACGCTGGAGAGATTGAGGGCAGGCATCTCGCCGTACTGCAAGCCGAAGGTGATCTCGGCGCGCTGCGGCGTGAGTTGGGGCACGTTGTATTCGGTCTGGACCACAAACAGGTCACGGGTGTTCGGTGCCGGCGAACGGAACGAGCGGGTCGGCGCATCCCAGCGCACGCCGATATCGAAACCGATGCCGCTGATCCATTCACGCCGGGCGCGGGGGATGTAGTCGGCATGGCTGCCGGCCAGGTATTCCGAGAACGAAGGCTTGCCGGTGCCGGTGGGATGAGCCGCGTTGGCCGTGTCGAATTCCGGATCAGTAAAGGGCGTGTCGCTGCCGATCTTCCAGCCTTTGGTCGGCCAGCCGCCGACCAGGTAGAGCGGCGAGGTCGCTCCGCCGGTATCGGCACCGGTGAAGCCTTGGACCAGGAGATTCTCAAAGAAGGGCACATCGATTTCGCCCGCGAAGGTCAGAAGTCCGTCGCCGGTCTGCGCCCGGTCGCCGCAGGTCCGGAAATCGTTGAAGTAGCCTTTGGAGGCTGGGCGCAGGGTATAGCTGGCGCCGTTCGGACCGGGCAGGGTGACGCTGGCGGGCAGGGTCAGGCGCGAATCGCAGCCGATCATGTCGTTCGAGCAGGCGAGGTTGCCGTTCGCGAGCACGCCGATGCGGCCGAAAAGCCGTCCGGGCAGGTTGTCGACCTCCGTGGAAATATCCATGACCAGCGTCTTCTGTCCCACCGCGCACGGGTCGGTCGAGGTGAAGAGCGCCGTTGTGGGCTTGACGCGGGCGGACCAGTAGGCGAGCGTGAGTTCAGGTGCCGGCGAGGGCAGCGAGAGCGATTCGACATCGCCAAAACAGTTCAAGTTGAGCCGGTCAAACGCCAGATTGAAATCCGTCGGTGCCGGCACGAACAGATCGCCGTCAGAGCGCGAGTCGGTGTTCATATTGGAGAGGTAGGCGAAGGCCAGGTAATTGAGCCGGAACGGATAGCCGTAGAGCATGACGGCGCTGCTCCCCAGGGTCTCATCCGCGAGCTGGATGCCGGTGACGCCCGAATGGCGCACGTAGAGTTTGCAGGCTTCGTCCAGCAGGAAGGGCCCGAGCGTTTCGGAGCCGCCCAGCAACAGGGTTCCTTCGCAGCCGGGGCCTTCGTAAGCGACAGTCAGCCCCGCGTAGGCGCCGTCGCCCTCCGCATAGCCCTGGCCGTGGGGGCGGATCAATTCGTCGCCATTTCGCTCCACGCCGGTCAGGAGGAGAGCGCCGGGGGTGTCATCGGCGGAGAGCACGGGCGGAGAATCCGCGCGTTTCAGGAAGTGTCCGGGCATGTGGAAAACCCCTTCACGGAAACCGAAAGCATTCTGGGCATGCCGACCGAGCGACGCGATATACCCCCAGTGGATCTCCGCATCCACGCCTCGGAACTCGCAGGGCACGAAGAGGCCGCCGTCCTGCGTGAAGAAAAAGGCCGCGTACGCGTTGTAGCACTCCTGAGTGAGGATCATGTCGCCGCCGACACATCCGCCGGGACAACCGCTGTTATAGGTGATGAGCATATCCTGGCCGTCGTTCAGTACGCTCGCGGCCGGGTCAACCACCGGGAGGTCATTGGAGATGGCAAGGTGGCCGGTGTCTCGCCAGTCGATGGCGACATCGTAGGGCATGTGCGCGACAAACGCGCCGGCTTTCAGAGAGACCGCAAAGTCGAGTTGCGCGGCGCCGGCGCTGTCAGGCGTGACCTGGACCGTGCCGCTCAGCGGGGCTGCGGTACGATAATAACCGTCGTTGCTGCGGCGCAGCGCGTCTTGGCTGCTGATCAGGCCGGCGGATTTCAGCGCCTCAAGTTCATCAAGGGCCGGCGCGTGCGCATAAAGCAGGTCGGCGACCGTGAGAGACAGTCTGCCGGCGGCGGTGTCCCATTGCAGGCTGGTGACATCAAAGTAGAGGGGCTTGGACTCTTCAAAGAAAAAGCCATAGGGCGGGGCGGTCGTCAGGATGCCGGTCGGATACAGCAGGCTGTTGAACCAGACCGGGATGGCGTCGGTGAAAGGCATGCCCCATGGCATGTCCGGACGCGCGGCGAAGGCGCAGCCGGCCGGCATGAGGGCCGAGACGATGCCCTGAGCGCCGTCTTTGCTGAGAGTGATCGGGCTGTTATAGCGGAAACGGACGCCAGACACGCTGCCGAGGGTATTGGTCAGGCCATACAGCGTGATGGTCTGGGTTTCGGCAGGGTCGACGCTGTAAATTCCGGTTATGGGATCCTTGCGGACCTTCAGGTTCGTGAAGGAGAAGCTCTGTCCGGCGACCGTGCCGTTGCCGGTGATGACGTGCCGCTCGGGCGAGAAAAGGGGAGCCCCGTAGCCGACCTGGAAATCCCAGTCGCTCAGCGTGACAAAGGTGGACACCGTGCCGAAGCGCAGGGTGCCGGCGTAGTGGTTGACAAGGAACTCGGTGCGGTCGGTGTTATTGCTCTCGTTGCCCTCGCTGAAGATGGCCCCGTAGTCCAGGTCGACATGGATCTGATAAACGCTTTGCGTGAGGGTGGTGGAGGCAGGGACCGTGACGGTGGTGCCGAAGGGCATGTGGCGATGGCCCAGCGCCGGAAGATCGAGGGACAATGCGTCGTATGTGGTTTGCACCGGCCCGACCGGGTCGTTTAATCGGTAACGCGTATTGATTGCCAGATCCGCCACGGCGTTGGTTCCGCCCGCGAGCGCCAGTGTGCCGGAGAGAGAAAATGTTTTAACGACTTTGCCGCGGAACAGATATTTCGGCTGGGTCGTGTCCAGCGCATACCAGCCAAAATCCGGCTTGGCGTGGAACAGGATGCCGGAGAATTCGCGCCCGTCCCCGCCGGTCCACGGGTAATTGTCCATCTGTTGGAAACGCACATGGAGCTGTCCGTCTGTCGGCACGCCGGCGGCGCGCGCCAGCGGGATCAGGTCGATCTCATGACGGGTCCAGCCCGACGACGTGGTGTCGATCTGCAAGATCCTGCGGAACGAGGTGCCGTTGGAGCTGACGAAGACGCCGTCCCCGTCATGGGCCTCGTCGCCGGCTTCCCGGTGGTCAAAGGCGAGATAGAGGTTGTCGTAGCCCTGCGTGTCGAGCAGGACCGTGGCGCTGTTGGTCGACATCTGGTTGTACACGGAGGTGTCCATACGCAAGGCGGGCAGGTCGCCGACGGTGACGCAGCCCCAGTAGACGGTGGTGTTGGTTGTCGATGACTTGACGAAGGTGTCGGGAGGCCCGTTCAAAAGGTAAACACTCGAATAACCCTCGACGGCGCGGCCCCATGAGAAGTCCTGGGGTGTGGCATAATAGCCGCTGGCCCGGTAACAGGAATAACTGGTGCCCCAGGCACCGATCATGTAGAAGCGTCCGGCCTGCATCGGGATACGGGTGGAGACCGCGATGTAGTTGGTGCCGGCCGGCACGGTGACGGTCTGCATATCGACACGCGCGTAGGTGCCGGTGCGCTCGGCGCTTTCGTAGACGAAAAGACGCATCGTTCGGTCACTGCCGCGCGGCACATAGAGGCCGTGCCCGAGCAACCAGGTGTTTTGTGAGGGTGCGTAGAGGTTGCCGCGCATACTCATGCCGACGCTTTCCAACAGCATCAGGGTGGTGCCGCCGGGCACGACATCGCTCGGACCGCCCAGGCGCAGGCGCTGCCGGTAAGGATTGGTGGCCGTGCTGAACGCGCTGACGGTGGCGCCGGGGAGGCCGGAAAAAAGGAGCCCGTTCACGCAGCTCAGGTCGCCGTTGTCAAAGGGCAGGGTGACGGTGGGGCGCTGGAAATACGCCGATTCTGCGACGGCCGCGCCGACCGCGTAGGTATAGCCCGCGCGCAGCGTCACGCCGCGCTGTCCGCTTGCGACATATCCCGTTCCGGCCGGGGCCAGCACGGTCACCTCGTCGACCCGGATGAAGGGCCCTGCGGCGGTGGCGCCCTCGTAGACGCTGAACGTCACCTCGACGGGCGTGTTTCGTTCCAAGTAAAACTCGTGCCCCAGCAGCGTGCAGGCCGCGTCGGCATGGTAGAGGTTGCCGCGGAAGAAGGAGCTTGAGAAGAAAGGCGTGCCGGTCTGGTCAAAGCGGTCCAGTACGGTTCCGGGCAGAGTGATGCGGCCTGCGTTGTTGGAGGCGAATGACCAAGAGGCGACCGTGCCCAGTCCGCCGCGCGAGCCGTCTTCGATCAACGGGGGAACGGTCGCGGCATTCAGCGCAAAGGATAAAAGACCGCACGCAGCCATACGAAGGGATACTTGAATCCTGTCCCGATGGCATGTCGGCTGTAAACCAAGGTGGAGCCTGCGTTTTTCACGCCCGCTACCGCGGCGCGTGAAAAACGCAGGCTCCACAACCTAATTTGAGATTCGCGGATGCGCCGCTGATCCCTTATGCTGAAGGTTATCACAACAACACCACAAGGGGGCGGCGCATGGAGACGTTTTTACAGCAGTTCGGTTCGAAGATCAAGGGCGTACTGACGGGGTTCGACCGGATCGTGTTCAAGGGATGCCTGCGGCACCTGGCGTACGCGGAGGGCGCGGCGAGGTTCCTGGCGGGGCGCGGCGTGCTGAACAAGGACTACAAGGCCTGGATGCTCGCGCAGTCGGCCGCGCTCGTGGCGGCCTGCGAGCGGCTGGCGGTGGAGCGGACCGGGGAGCCGGTCGCGCACATCCCCTCGCTGCGCGAGCGGAAGGAGGAGCTGGCCCACGCGAGGATGCGCGGGAAAGGCGTGGCGTCCGGACTGGTCGGCGTGTGGTCCTGCGTGGAGTCGTGCCGGACGTTCCGCGCGGCGTTCGACCCCGGCGCGGGGCGCCCGCGGCTGCGCCCGGAGCACGGCAAGTGCAAGCACCTGTACTTCTACCACAACCACGCGGAGTACGGCTTCATGAGCGTGCGGCTGCAGACCTGGTTCCCGTACGAGGTGCAGGTCGCCCTCAACGGGCGGGAGTGGCTTCGCCGGGGGCTTGAGCGGCAGGGCGTGGCGCACACCGCCGACGGCAACAAGTTCCTCTCCGTCGGCGATTTCGGGGCGGCCCAGAAGCTCCTCGACGCGCAGCCCCTCGCCCCGTGGTTCGGCATCCTGGACGGGTTCGCGCGGGAGGCCTTCCCGACGATGGGCCGGACGCTCGGCGGCGGGCCGGGATACCGCTGGACGCTGTGGCAGAGCGAATGGGCGACGGACCTGATCTTCGACTCGCCGGGGTCGGTCGCGCCGCTGATGGGCAGCCTCCTGCGCCACGAGCTCGCGAACGGCACGGGCGAGCGCGTGCTGCGCTACTTCGGCAGGCCGGTGCGCCCCGGCGGGCAGCCCCATCCTCTGGCCGACCCCGACATCCTCTCCCGCGCCGGCGTCTGGTACGACGGCCTGCGCATGAAGCACTGGCTGGACGGCAACAGCGTGAAGTTCTACAACGAGCACAACGCCCTGCGCTTCGAGACCACCCTGAACAACCCGGCCCCCTTCAAGGTCTGGCGCTGTAAAGAGGGGTCGCCGGACGGCGCGAAGGAGCGCCTGCCGCTTCGCAAAAGCGTCGCCGACATCCCGCTCCGGGCGAAGGTCTGCGGCGAGATCAACGCGCGCTTCATCGCCCAGGCGGCCCAGGTGAAGGACACGGCCAAGGTGCGCGACATCGTCTCCTCGGTCGGGCGCAAGACCCGCGACGGGCGGGCCGTGCGCGCGCTCGACCTGCTCGGCAAGGACAGGGAGCTGCTCGCGGCGGTCGCCGACCCGACGCTCGCCTCCCTCGGAGGCATCACGAACAAAGCGCTCCAGAAGGCGCTGGCCGGGACGCAATGGGCGAAGGGCATGGACGGCAAAAGGCTGTCGGCGCGGATCGGCAGGAGCATCCGCCTGCTGCGCGACCACGGGCTCCTCGGCAAAGTCCCCGAACAGCGGAAATATCATCTCTCTGAAAAGGGCCGCAAACTCACTGCCGTCATCCCGGCTATACTGGCCGCTTCAACGGAGCAACTCACGCAGCATGCCGCCTAAACAACTTGTTTTTTTGGGACCTTGTCGGCCTGTAAGGCACTAAAATGTTCACGGCAACTATTAAGCGCGTTTGACATAGTAAGCGCTCCATAAACATATCAAAATCGTTGTTATTACCTTATTCCGTCGGCAACAAGAACGCAAGCAGTTTTTGAATTTTTTTTTAATCGGTTGGTTGGTTACACGAAGATCCTGCCGCATGATACATGTGCTCGACTCGCACACCCCCTGCCGCCAACCGAAGACGGAAAGGTAGAGATCCTGCTTGATCGGGCCGCAAAAAAGAGGACAATCCCTTTCGCAAACGGCAACGGGCCGACAGGAAAAGGAGATACGGGCACGATGCAGACGCAGAAATCGACGCAGTGCGCGGCTCGGGTTGTTTTACGAGACGATGCCGGGCGGCGATGGCTGGAGTTCGCATCGCCCCGGCGGATCGTGTCCACATGCCGGATCGACGACGTACTGCCGCTGCTTCGCGAGATTGACGAGGCGGTTGAAAGAGGCGGGAAGTGGGCGGCTGGTTTCATCGCGTATGAAGCCGCGCCTGCGTTCGATTCTTCATTGAGCGTCCGGGCGGATGGCGTGTTTCCGCTGCTGTGGTTCGGCGTGTTTGAGCGTGTGCGGGAAATCGTTTTGCCGGAAGACGGCCGGGGGGCTTGGGAGGGGCTTGAATGGCAGCCGTCTGTCTCCCGCGCGGCGTATGATCGCGCGCTGGCTACGATCCGCTCCCGCATCCGCGAGGGCGACACGTATCAAGTCAATTTCACGTACCGGCTGCGCACACGTCACACGGTCGATCCTTGGGCGCTGTTTCTCCGGCTCGCCGGAGGCGGCGAGGCGCCGTTCGCCGCATTTGTCGATACCGGAGAATGGGCTGTGTGCAGCGCTTCGCCTGAGTTGTTTCTGCGGATTGACGGCGAGCGCATTGAATCGCGGCCCATGAAAGGCACTGCGGCGCGCGGGTTGTGGTCCGAGGACGACCAGGCGCGCAAAACGGCTTTGCTGGACTCGGAAAAAGAGCGCGCCGAGAATGTTATGATTGTCGATATGGTCCGAAACGACCTTGGGCGCGTGGCTGATCCGGGCTGTGTTGAGGTCCC
>JAGOBZ010000496.1 GCA_017999015.1 Kiritimatiellia bacterium | reverse complement strand
GCACGCGGAAGCGGCGAAACCCCGGCTCAAGCGGCACGACCCCCAGCAGGTAGGCGCTGAAATGATGCGCGATCGCGGTGTCGGGATGCGATTCATCCCCCCACCCCTTCGTGATCGTGCCCATGCATTCGGTCGTGGTCCACGCGCCTTTCCAGCCATCGTCCAGCAGCTTGAGCCAGTTGTGATCGAAGAGCGTCTGCAAGCCGGACTGCGCGAAGCCGTATTCGAAACGGCCGCGGCTGGCCAGACTCTGAAATTTGCCGTGACCGATTTTCTTGAAGTGCGGCGCGATGCGCCGCGCCCGTTCGGGCGAGACCAGCCCCAGCGACAGCGCGAGCGCGTTGGCCTCCGCCCCGAAGCTCGGCGTCTCGACCGCCTCCCTGTAAAAACCGCCGGCCTCATCCCACAGATGCCGGTCAAGGGCATTCACGAGCGCCGCCTCGCGACGCCGTGCGGACGCAGCCTCGTCCCGCAGCGACAGTTCGTCGGCGATGCGCGCGGCGTCTCTGAAGACCGCGCACAGCAGGATATTCATGAAGGCGCGTTTGCGGACATCGCCCAGCTTCAGATTGCCGGCGTGCTTGGATGTTTCGGAACGTTGCTGGAACAAGCCGTCAGCCCCGAGATGCGCCTCCAAATAATCCATGAGCCGCCGCATCGCCGGCCAGAGCTCGCGGAGCGTTTCGCGGTCGCCGGTGTAGAGCAGGTGATCCCACGCCACCGGCACCAGCCACGCCGCGAATTCATCCGACGGGAAAGGACCGTAATCGCCACGCGCGGGCGGCACGCTGCGCTCGGGATAGGGCGAGGCATGCACATACCCGTCCGGCGTCTGATTGAAGGCGAGCATGCGCAGGGAATCGCGCAGATAAAAGGGGTGCGCCGAAGCGTAATACGCGCTGCGTTGCGCGAAGTAGAGATCGCCCGACCAGACCAGCCGGTCACGCTTCGCGCCGTCTGCCACAAACGGCAGCGTGCGCGCGAACTGCCAACGGCCGAGCCCGCCCGAAAAATCATCGGCGAGCAACACGCGCCCGCGGGCATCGTTGACCCGGATCGCGTCGAAGAGCGGCCATCTCTCTTTAGGCGTGAAGAAGCCCACGCGGCCGCTCGCGAAGGCAGCATCCTCGGCGCGCGCGACCTCTGCACCGTCAAGCCGCACCGCCAGCGCCGGCCCGCGCGCCTCGACCTCCAGCCGGTAGCGAACGCCGTCCACCAGTGGCTCGGCGAGGCGGCGTTCACACAGCACGCGGTCGCGTCCGTCCTGCCGCGCCAACAGCCGCACCGCACCGTCGAGCCCGACCTCCGCCAAGTATGCGTTGCGCGCATCCGCCGCGCGGAACGCCAGCCCTGCGGCGGACACGTGATCGGGATTGGCGCGCAGCTCGAAGGTCGTCTCGATGCACACATCGCCCCACGACGCGCCATCGCGGCTCAGTCCGATCTCTTCGGCCTGCTCAAGCTTGCGCGGCAGCAGCCAACCGTCCACGCACTTCCAGGCGTCATGATTCGGAAAGGAAGCGATCTGCAACGTCCACGCGCTGATCGCCCACAGCCGATTCAAACGCTCGTCGCCGCACAGGAAAAGCCCGTCGTTCGGCGTACGGTCATACACCTCGCTGTTCACCATCGCCACGGCGTCGATGGAGACCTCGGTGCCGGGGGTGTCAAGCTGAAGCCTAACATACCGGGTCTGGCCTTGAATCAGCGGTGCGATGAAACGCCCGGTACGCGGCACGGTATAGGTCTCGTGCCGGTAGACATTCCCCGGCAGCACCGGCAGATCAAACGTCTCGCCGAGGTAACGGGCACCGGTCGAACGCGTGAAGCAGCCAGTTTCTGAGAGACCGTCAGGATGACACGCATAGGCCAACCGCACGACCGGCAGCCCCTGCTTTGCGGTCACCGTGAAGACTGCGTATCCGCCGACACTCTGCCGCCCGAAATCGAGCACCACCACTGGCTTGGGGCCGCCGGCCACATAAGCCAGCCGACAGCTCGCGCCGTCCTCGGCCAACAGACGCTCGGCCCCCTCCACCGAACCCTCGCTGCGCACGGTGCCGACCGGATACACCCAGTCGGTTGCGGGCGTCAAGGCGTATGACCGCGCCTGATCCATCCATGCATCCGCCTCCGGCGCATCCAGCAACCGGCACGCCGACACCCACACCACACAGCCCACGACCACCGCCTGCGCCACCCGTTTTGCATTCAGCCCGCTTTGCATTCTGTCCTCCTGATTATCTTGAAAAACGCAGTCGTTGTTCAAACGGGAATGCGTTCTCGACGTGTCGGATCAGCGGTTCGCCCTCCTCCGGCTGGCCCAGCACCTCGATCACATCAAAACGAAAAAAAAGCCGCGGATAGCCGGCCTTGCGCACATAAGCCGCCGCAGCGCGGTTCAGCGCATGGCGCTTGCGGGGGTTAACTGCAGACAACGGCCGGCCGAAATCCTCGCGCCGGCGCGTCTTGACCTCAACGAACACAAGGGTGTCACCGCGCCGCACCACCAGATCGATCTCGTCATGACGGTCCGGACGCACATTCTGCCCGATGACCGCATAGCCGGCCGTCTTGAGAAACGCCGCCGCGCGCGCCTCGCCCCATGCTCCCACCACAGCCGAGCGCGGCGGCTTGTTCCGCTCGCCGCCGCATCCTTTCACGATCTGGAGGAGTCTCGCGAACACGGGTAGTCAGCGCACTAGTACTCTGTACAGCTTAATTATTCGGCCAGGATTGCAGGATTTTCATGATGTAACTGTTTTATCCCAATCATGTTAATCCTGTAATCATGGCTAGAAAAAACCGGCGTTTTTGGTTTTACA